>JAUSPM010000041.1 GCA_030655675.1 Methanosarcinaceae archaeon
TGTAGATTCCTCCGTTTAGCAAATTTGTCATGTATAGTTATATACAACATTTACATAAATACATTTGTACTTGCCTTATGAGATTTTTTATTATTTTCTGAAAATCATAAATTGTAACCAAATCACACACATGTTTCCTGATGTTCAAACATGTTCTCAACTTTCACTTAACCGTCAACAATGAATGATTCATAGTCTGCTCGGGACAGATCAAAACGCAGCGTCTGCAACTTGTACCAAGGCAATTCTGGCTGTCAATGTTCACAAACCTCTTTCCGTCTTTCTCGACTATGACCAATGCATCTTCGGGGCATTCCTTTTCGCATTTGTGGCATAATGTGCATTTTACCACCGGGGCTTCGAGAGTGATTCCAATGTCTGCTAGAACATAAAGGCCAAGATAACCTACATCGTCAATATCCCTGACAACTCTTTTTTCAATGTTCACTTCTTTCAGGCTTTCAGGATAGACCGGAATATTGTACATGCCAAGCATCTGGGCATACATCTCGGTTGGCATTCCATTTTGCCATGATGCCAGCTCACACATATAAATATTCTTGAAAGTTTCACTCGAAGCCATCATCAGATGATCTGCTTTGATCTTTTGTGCGATCGTGATAACTTCATCCAGTTTTGACTTATCGAGCGCAATCTTCCTTGCGAGCCCAAGGGAAGTATTCCCAAACTGGATAATATTTTCGCAAAAATCAGGAACCGACCCGATGCGTCTTGCCTTGTTCGCATCAACATAAGTGCCGGTTGCCCCGGACATGTATGAATACTTCAGATCCTCATACTTCAAACCGGCATCAACAATCAGTGTCATATGTGCCGCCCTGATAGCACCGATCGCTTTCCCCGCTTCCTCAACATCCTTATTGCTAATCGTAATCCCCGGTCCCAGGATCAGTTTTCCGTTGGGCAGTTCAGGGAGTTTTTTAATCAATCCTTCCTTTAGTGCAAGTGCAATCGTTGAAATCACCCCTGTACCCGTGATCCCTTTTGGCATCGCATCCGACCCCTCTATCTCATTTCCCATCACAGGATCTACAAGAGGGCCCTTTGCAGGATTCATATTGCTATCAATAACAGTAAGTCTCCAGTATCCGTTCTCAACATTCACATCACTAATAGCCCCTGGACCTGCAAGCATACCGCAGCTTATACCCTGTCCCTCAATGGCAGGACCTGCTGCCGCACTTGCCGTAATGATCTTATCCCCGATCTTAAGCGCCATTTCAGCGTTGGTCCCATAATCCGTAACAAGACAGGGTTCTTTTTGAGCCATAAAATCGGTCTCCAGCATCATTGCAAGGGCATCAGCCCCGATCTCATGCTTGATCGCCGGAGGAACAACAATCTCGCAGTTATCCATTTCGAAGATCCCTTTGAATATCTCATTTGCCGGAAATATCCTTGCATCCCGATTAACATTTTCCACACCCAAAGAAGCCTGCTTGCTCTTCCCCGCGTATGCAAGATCCCGAATCTCAATATTCTGGAACAGGGAAAGCTGGATCGGATTCCCGCAAACCGCAATCCGTTCGATCATTTCAGGTTCAACATCGAATTTTTGTAGCATCTTTTTAACAGTCTCAATGATAATTCCATGTGCCACATCAGCCCCTGTGTTAATGGCAAAGTCAAGATGGTCCATCACATTTCCTCCGGGCAGGGGGTGTCCCATTGTTACCACGGTTTTAATAGTCTCTTTCTTTTCAAGGTCAATCAGTTGTGATCTAAAACCACTTGTTCCAAGGTCGAGGGATATTACATACATATTAGGTCTCCATATTATTATTTATCAGATTACAGAATACAACATAGAAGCAACTCCCATCACAAAAGGCTCCATAACAAGATCAACGCGATACTTCTTTCCCACTTCCGATGGAAGGCCGCATGGTATTCCGGGTGTCGATACAAGGCATCTCTCTTCGATCATACCTTCGGATATGGTATCGGCATTTGGTGTAGCTTCAAGCACCATTGAGAACCTTTTCCGATCATCGCTGCAATAAGGCTTAATGCCAAGTTCATCAACAGCCTTTTCCAAAAACTCTTTGTTGGGATCGCAGGCAATGACATTAAATCCCTTTTTAACAAGATGTGAAGCACCCGCATAACCAACCCCTCCAAGTCCGATTACCAGAATATCCTTTGAAGTTGCTTCTTTGAATCTGGATGCTATCTCAGCATATATCACACCTGTAGCAACATGGTTACTCACGATCTTTTCGTTTCTCAGGTTGTGCGCAGTGAATATGTGGTCATCTGCCATCAATATAATGTCAGCACCCTGTGAAACAGCCTCATAGTAACCTGTAACATCGGGATGTTCGGAAATAAATCCATCAAGCCCGAAATATTTCACAATGAACAGCAAGGATGATGCAAAATTGCCGATCACTCCATTACCTGCCGTAATGGGAATTATCCCTACCTTTTCAGAACCAAGTTTTGTTCCGTATAACGATTCACATATCCCTTTAATGTCAACTCCTGTGACCTTACGTACAACAGCATCATTTTCTTCAAGTTGTGTAGAGAGGTTTTCCAGATCTTCCTGAGTTAAAAGTGCCAACCTTAAGCCCCCTGTTTATCGATACCCAGATATTCATTAATGATCTTCATTCCTTTTTGCCTGTTGACCACCATTTCATCTTTTGAAGAACCCCAACTGATAAGGGTAAAAATATTCTTTTTCCCCCTGCATTCGAATATCTCAAGTCCATCCGAAATATGGAATTCACTATAATCATTTCCCTGTGAGATCATATGCTCACCGATTGGCACAAGTTTACCGCCCTGTGGAGTCAGGTGCTCGAAAATACAATAGTTGTTACCGGGTGCTACAGCCAGCTCTTGAACACCGCCTGAAAATGCCTGAAAAAGGAGTTCAACAAGATTTATGCCGGTACAATGATAGACAACCGTAGGTGTCTGGCTTGGAAATCTTGCATCTATCTCCAGTACTTTTAATCCCCGGAGGCTGTCTATTGCCTCAACATCCATAATTCCACGAAGTTTTAGGTTCTTTGCCAACTTGTAAGAAATGTCCCTAAAAGCAGGGTAATGTCCGATAGGCGTTACCATGTGGCAGTCATAAGTATCATCCACATGCACTTTAGTCTCCTTGATCACTGCAAAATTACTGCCATCCCCGACAACTTCCAGTGAAATTACATTCCCGCTTATATACTCTTCAACAAGCATTGATGGATCAAGACCTTCCAGCCCCTCCTTGTTATATATAATGGAAGTTCCCACGCTACTGCTCTGGCATGGCGGCTTTATAAAAAATGGAGGAACTGTAGGATTGTCAAGTGGTGTAGGCACATCAATTGACTTGAAATATTCTTTTGAACGCTTCTTATCCATACTTATTTGGTATGCATCAAAATCAAATAATATCGGACATTCCAGTTTATCCCTGATGCTTTTTAGGAATTCGATCGTTTCCAGATTTTCATTAACCGGAATTATTCCATCCACTATTCTCGAAATATCAATAAGATTTTCAGGTTGCTCAATGATGTCAAAACAATGGAAATCGTCAACCATATTTTTTATCAGCGGATTCTTGTTCCTGTCAACAAGCACAACATTTATTCCGGCTTTTTTTGCAAGATAAGCCACTTCGAACCCCTGCAACTTCCCTCCGATAAGAGCTATACTCTTCATGACACTACACCTACGATCCGGTTAAAATCTGATTGACTTGCCGGCTCCATGCCCATCTCCCTTAGGCGCTTCACAACACTTTTAGGGTCCCGGTCCCTCTCTTTGAGATTCCGGTCATAATTGACAACGCCTTCGAGGGAGGAATTAGAAGGTATAATAGATGTGACCACATTTGCCCCCACGTTCAATCTTTGCACCATACCATCGATCCCTTCAAGATCAAGGGATGCAGGGATCAGCCTATCAGGGAACATCAATCTCAGTATTGCCAGTATTTTCAGTTCGGAAATGTTAGATCTCTGGACAGTATTCTCAAGTGGAGTTCCTGCCTGTGGAGCAAAAGTCATAACGCGAACCATATCAGGAGAAGCCTCTTCCATACCACGCAATGACAGAATCGTTGACTCCACATCATCCCCGACCCCGGTCAGTATCCCGTCTTCAACACAGTAACCGATACTTTTTGCGAATTTTCTTGCATTGACCCGATCATCGAATGATTGTCCGACCCTCAGTTTCTTATACAGGTTCCGGTCATGCGTCTCCTGATATAATGCAAGGAAGTTAGCGCCATTGTCATTTAATTCTTTCAGGACCTCATTGCCCATAACCCCCGGAGAGATCATAATTGGAAGACCAAGCTCGCTTTTCACGGTTTTCACGAAATCAATGAACCTTTCAGGCTTTTCATGGAAATAAGGGTCTTCACCCATGGTTAAATCCACCATATGGATGTGCTCACCCTTTAAAGACCTGCAAATATTACGTACTTCCCGGATGTCAAGACGGTATCTCTCGATATCATTCGATTCTCTGTAATAGCAAAATGCACAACTGTTTTTACAGTATGTTGAAAAGTAAACAAAACTGTAGAGAAAAACCTTGTTTCCGAAGAAATGATCCCTCACCTTTCGTGAAACATAAAATAATTCCTCAAGTTCTTCTTTTTCGCTGATGGAAATAAAGTCCCTCAGATCATCGTCTGAGAGTTTCAATCCGTTCACAATATTTTCTACAAAATTGTCAAGATGTGTTCGCATCATATCATTTAACAAAAAAATCACCTCAAAGGTTAGTGCTGATCCCGTTATAGTATGACTCGGACCTTCCGGCACGGTTTATGTTCTTTAGATTGTATTTTGCCTTCAACAACCTCTCAAGGCCAAAACCTGCCCCGATCCAGGGTTTATCGATACCCCAATCCATATCCATAGGAACAGGACCGACAACAGCCGATGAAAGTTCCATACCCTTATGCATGACATCGATCGTATCTCCGTAGACCATACAACTGTCGGAAACAAGTTCATATTCGATATCCAGTGACTCAAGGAAATCCTGAATAAGGTATTCAAGATTCTTCTTTGTACATTTGGATCCCATCTGGCAGAAATTGAGCATAGTGAATTCTTCCAGATGACTGTTACCATCGGATTCTTTTCTGTAGCAGGGTCCGATCTCAAATAACCTGACCGGATCTGAAAGTACGTTGTCAAATTTACGGAGGTAGTTGTATAAGCCCGGAGCCAGCATTGGGCGCAGGCACATATTATCGCCGACCCTGAATATCTGTTCTGAAAGTTTCTTGTCTTCACCAACACCCATTCTTTCCATATATTCAAAGGGGATAAGTATCGGAGATTTGATCTCAAGGAATCCTATATCCACAAAAAATTCGGTAATAGTTCTTTCAAGTTTACCAAGCAAGTTCTCCCTGCTGTCTTCATACATAGACACGAGGTCTTTCTTTCTCTGAATCTGTAAGGTAGATTCGAGTTCTTTGAAAGAACGTTTCTCTCTTGAAAACGAGATCATTTCATCCGGACCAAGAAGAGATAATATCCGGTTCTTCTGGATCTGTGTGAATTCTGCTTTTTTGGATTTTACCTGTTGTTTAGGTTCTGTGTTGGTCGTTTTTGAAAAATTTTGTTTATTCACATTTTGTTGCAATACAGATATAGGTGCAATGACATCGGTCTTTTGAATATCGGGCTCATCTTGAAGTTGGGGGAAACTTACAGGAGTTATCGGGTTTGCAGTTTCCGATCTTAAAACCGTATTTTGAATATCTTTGATCGGAGAATTGAATTGTGCTGAAGGAATGACTTTTACTGTTACCTTTACCTCGTCCTTATAAGAGGTCTTTTTAGAAAATTCTTTTATTTTTTCGTCAGGAACACGACAACTTTTGCAGGGTTTAAGGAATTTGCGGTTGCGAAGAGATCTCGCAGACCTGCTGGATTTGGAGTTTCGTACCTTGATAATCTCCCCACAATCCATTGTTATTCGTAGATATTTCTGGGATGTTTCACAGTTTCTTACTGAATGAAGGTGTCCATTTCTTGACACCCATAAACCGGTTTTAGATATAAGTGAGTCCAGTGATTTTTTTTCCATGGTATCAGCTCATCGAATTGATATCTTTTCCCAAGCATTTCCTATAATGCTAAGAATTCAAGTTTCCAGTTGCTTCCTTCGCTTTTATTGAATGACATTTCCTTTCCTTCCTTTTTATTGTTGATTTGGGACATGTTGATCATTTTAATTTAGATCACATGATCATATCGTTAAATATATAATATAGTTTTATTTTTTACGATCGTTTTTACCCTGGATTATCTTGTACATCGATATATATATATATTACCCATTAAATATAAAATTTATAGTTTAAGCATAATAATAAATTTACATGGTGTGTACAAAATCATCTCAAAAAACAAGACATATCAATTTAACAGGACATCATAGTGCACACATAGGAACAGACAATTTGTCTTTAAATCGACAGTTTATAAAAAATTAGTGCCGACAGATTACGTTATTGATGCGATTATATCAATATATAATTGTATTATAAGTCATACATAATTTTTAAATGAATGAATTTTGAATTATATAATGTATGAGTATCATGTGTGAATATATAGTAATATTAAAATATTTGAGATGGTTTTTGTACAAAAAATATATATATGAGTACACAACCCATATACTATAGCGCTTAATAAATAAGTGCAAATCTATAAGTGAATAAGGTTGATCAAGATATATGGACTCCATCAACGATTATTTTGTTTTGAAATTGAGCATTGATCGAGAAAATGCTCACTTCGTTCGCATTAACTTGGACTACATAATCTTATAGATTATATACAACGAGAAAATCCTCACTATGCTCGGATTAACTCGGACTATATATGTATAAAATATATACTACAAAAAAATTAAATCCCAATAAAGGTGATAAAATGACTGATATAACAGTAAATTCAACTATATGCGATTTTGTTCATGAGATACATGGGGAACTTAAAGGGAAAAATGTAGTCATCGATATAGATACACCCTGTGAAAAGGTCAAACAAATTTCACATCTGGAAGTTCCAATGATGGAAGTTTTTGACATTAAAGATAATTATGTAATGGATAAAGCCAAAGAAGCGAAAATATGTTCCACTTGTCTGGTGCCCTGTGCGATACTTCATGCATGCAAAATAGAGTCTGAATTCATGTCAAAAACCCTTGTTAATAAATCAGGACCATTGAGTATAGAATTTAAGTAAGATCTGTTGCGAAGTGGTATTTTGTTGGCCAATACGTTAAAAGAACGCTTCATGCGATCCCTTCAAGGAAAGGAAGTGGATAAAGTCCCTGTTTGTTCAGTCACCCAGACGGGAACCGTTGAACTTATGGATATCACAGGAGCAAAGTGGCCACAGGCACACTACGATCCCGAAAAAATGGCCACATTGGCTATCGCCGGTCATGAGATCGCAGGGTTGGAAGCAGTTCGCTACCCTTTTGATTGTACTGTCATTGCACAGTCACTTGGCTGTAAAATAATGGAAGGTTCTATTGATACTCAGCCATCTATAATAGAATGGGCATGTAAAAACAAGGA
>JAUSPM010000158.1 GCA_030655675.1 Methanosarcinaceae archaeon
GCAGTGCCTGCAGTACATTGAACAGGTATTGCTGATGTGGAACAACACCCTATCAGGATAGCGATGAGTGATTCCGGGTGCAGGGCTATCTTTGTCTTCTGATAAAGGATCCTTCATATCACATTTACTGATTATTAATTCTGATGGTGAAGGAAAAGATTGTTTAAAGATCGGATCATTCATGTAGTCGCTGGAATCGATTAGTGACAAATAATAAGGGGTTATGGAAAGCGGGAACTTTTCAAGAGTTTTTTCAAGTTCTTTTCTTTCAGCTGAATTAAATTCTATGCCAAGCAGACTCTCGAACGTCGAGATATCGCGAATCGAGTGTTTTACCTGCCATTTCCAATTCGTCCAATTTGAAATTAATGCATCCGAACTGATACTTTCTGCGATTTTCTTTTGTTCATTGGTATATATTGTCATAATGTGCCTCGATTTTGATGACCATGGCATGCATGGGTGGTATTAATAGAACACACCGCCGCTAAAAATAATCAATACGTTTGAAAACAAAGGTTGTTTTGAATAAACAATATTAAAAAAAACGGAATGGGTTTGAGGTTCTATCAAAATGAACTTTTAGCTAAGCATCTTTATGCATTAGTTATAGTTTATCTCACATCCTATTACAATTGTTGCATTCACATATTAGCGAATTATCAACGATTATAAACATAAGAAAAATCGTATATATAGATGTTGGGTTAAAAGCAATATTCCAAACATTTTTTAAATATTAACACATCTTTGTTCTAAAGGTATTGATTGACATGAGTTAGTTAAGGCTTATTTGAAAATTAGCTAAGTACTGAATTTACCTGCCACCAGATAAATCATCATATTTCTATATTTCTCGGTCTTAAATCTGTATGATATTTTAAGTGCAGTCTGGATCGTTGAATCTGTTATCATACTTCAAATACGTTCATGCGCTCTTAATTTAAAATGTTGCGTGACATTTCATTTCAAAATTGGCCGCCTCATAAAGCATAATGTTTTATCTATATGATTACATGATTTATTGATATATGGAGTATCTAATAATAAATTCGGAAATATTTTCATTGTTAATCCTGCCAGTACTTATTTTTATGGCAAGAGTAATGGACGTTACTCTGGGAACGATCCGTATTATATTTGTCACAAGAGGCAAAAAATTCCTTGCAACCATGCTCGGTTTTTTCGAAGTAATGGTATGGATCCTTGCGATCGGACAAATTATGCAGAATTTAACGAATATCACATATTATCTTGCATATGCTGGCGGTTTTGCCATGGGAAACTATGTTGGTATTTATATTGAGGAAAAATTGGCAATTGGTACATTAGCTGTTAGAATTATTACCATAAAAGATGCCAGTGAATTAGCTGATTATCTTAAATCTAAAAAATTTGGAGTTACCAGTATTGATGCTCATGGAAATACAGGCAATGTGAAAGTGATCATCACCATCATAAAGAGAAAGCACCTCGCAGAAGTGGTGAGTATAATCAAAAGATTTAATCCGAGGGCATTTTATTCAGTTGAAGATATTAAGGCAGTAAGTGAAGGGGCATTTCCCGAGGTAAAATCATCTTATGATATGAATTTTTTAAATTCAATAAAGTACAAAAAAAAATAAATTATTAGTTTGATATGTAAAGGGGCACTGTTCCAAACCCTTTTTAAATATTAACGCATCTTTGTTATGATCACATTTGAAACTCATCAAAAAGTTATTTGGAAAAAAAGATGTTGCACCGACTTCAATTTCATTGGAACTCTGTGAACTCCTTGAATGGATGGAAGTCAGGTTGGAAAATACATTTAGTAGGTTGCATCATCATATCCGGCAGAAATATGAGGAGATTGGTGTTGCTCTTGGTGACCTTGGTGTAAGCAAGGAGCATCTCAATGATGCCAACACAATTAATGATGCGTATAAGCAAATAGCCAAGGCTGGTCTTTCTAACAAAGATAATGTTGTAAAGAACATTGGTATACTAATTGACAGAACAATTATTCCACAGGATACTACCGCCAATGCCACAACTACCATATCTGTTGCAAATGAATTTTATACAAGTACCAAATCCGGTTTAAAAACACTCATTGAAAATACCATGCGTAGTCAGCAATACGCAAAAGCGCTTTTTCCCGAACAGTATAGGGGTGTCATGGATAATCTTAGCCATCTGGACGCCTTGCTTGATGAACTTGTGGCTCCCATCAATGAGGTGCAGGATAAGCTGGATTCATATGATCGATTGAAAGGGAGTGTTGAAACTATCAGTAAATACCAGCAGCAGATAGTGAAAAATGATAACTTGGTCCCTGAACTTGAGACGAAATACGATTCATTGGAAAAAGATATGCGCAATCTTGAGTCTAAACTGGAAGATGTTGTGAAAAGTGAGGATTTTGCAAAGGCGCATGGGTTGGAAAAACAGGTTAAGGTACTTGAAGGCAGTTTATTGGATATAGATTCTAATGTGAAGTCAATGTTTGCACCTCTGTCCAAATCTCTTTCACGAATGGAAAAACAGGATGCAAGCGACAGGCACAAAATGTCACCAATGAGTAAGGAGATCCTATTGGCAATAATAGATGACCCCGCATCAATACTTGGAACTGATATCAACAGTTTCCTTGATGAGATAAGGGTGCGTATCGAAGATGGTACTCTTGGTCTCAAACAACAAAAAATGAATAACACTATTAACCAGCTCGACAAATTGAGGGATTCTGATATTCTGTCAGCAATGGCCGAAAAGAAAGGGTTATGTTTATCAGAGTTGGAAGAGACAAAGGGCGAGTTGAATCGGCTTACAGTTTATGAAGAAAAGATCAAGTATGAAAAAGAGATCTCGTATTGCCGTAGCAGGATCGATTCTACCAAAAATGATCTGAAAACTGAACGAACAGATCAGGCAGATCTAAGTGAAAAAATAGAACGATCAATGGCGAAATTAAATTCGGACTTGAAGTTTGTTTTTGGAACCGATGTTGAAGTGATCAATCCGTCCGTATCTTGAAAATATTTACATATCGCAACAGCAATATCATCATTATATTATAGAAGGAATATCTATGTTCGCAAAACTTTTGTTTTTATTTGTAGTAGTTCCTTTTGTAGAATTGTATATTCTGATCGAACTTGGCACTCGCATTGGTGCAATGCCAACGCTTGGTATTGTGATATTAACAGGCATAGCAGGCGCCGCTCTTGCAAAACATCAGGGACTTGAGGTACTGCGCCGCATCCAGACTGAAATGTCATACATGCAGATGCCTGGGGACGCAATGTTTGACGGTGTACTGGTGTTGGTCGGCGGCATTCTGCTCATGACACCAGGGATATTGACAGACATCACAGGGTTCTTGCTCTTGATACCATTTAGTAGAGGTATTTTCAAATTGTACATTAAGGATTGGGTTAGCAGGAAGATACAATCCGGTGAAGTGGTGTATTATTCCAATTCCAGAATTGATATGTGAGTTTCTTTTGGACATGCCGTTGTATGTCTTCACCTGCGCCAAAGATATTCCGGAAGCACCTAATATCATGGGATAATTCTAAATAATTTTGAAACATTAAGACTTATCGGGGCATACTCAATGAATGAAATCTCTATGAACAAAAAAAGTATTGAAAAAGATATAACTGGTATTGTAGGGCTTGACCGCATGTTATCTGGTGGTTTTCCTGCGCATCATCTTGTTGCAGTGATTGGTGCATTTGGTACTGGAAAGTCTACAATTTCAATGCAATTCATAAATCATTGCCTTTTAGAAAATAAAACATGTGTTTATATTAATCTGGATGTAGGTGAAGACCAGTTTCTTGAAACAGCCTCAATGTTTGGATGGGATTTTGAAAAGTACATTGAAGATGAAAAGTTGATCTTGATAACTCTCAGTTCAGCGGATATATCGACTTCAATTATGAAGATCGAAGGTGCAATTCCCCAATTTTTAGAATCAACCAAAGTGGATTGTATTGTTTTCGATTCTATAACCCTTTTAGAAATGTTCCATACATCGGAATCAGAACGCAGGAACATGATGTTTAATTTGTGCGAGACCTTTAGAAATAGCGGCGCGACCACATTGTTGACTTCAGAGGCATCTGTTGATGATCCTTATTCTTCAAAGTTTGGTATATTGGAATATCTGGTAGATGGGGTGATTGCTCTTAGGTATGTCAGACCCGTTGGTACTTATGATGTATCACTTGAGATGGAAGTTGTCAGAATGCGGCAGACAAATCATCATCGTGGCAGCAGACCGTACACTATTACGGAAAAAGGAATTACTGTAAGTGTAGAATCTGAAATGTTTTGATGGCTTAGCCTTTTGTTTTGTGTGTGGTGTATATGAAGCAATCTAAAATGGATATATTGTTCGAAGATATTGGTAGGAACAAAAGCTTTAAGTCCAATTAGTGCTTTAAGAAAGTCCGCGCACTTGCGTAAATACATACATAGGCAGTAATATGATGTGCCGCCATAACTCAGTTGGTAGAGTGTCTGGCTGTTAACCAGAATGTCACAGGTTCGAGCCCTGTTGGCGGCGTAATACTACTGCTATAATGTTATGCTATAATGTAGCATTATTAGCATCAGCATCATTATGCAATATTGTACTGTTTTTTATGCGGGCCTATAGCTTAGTCAGGTTAGAGCGCTCGGCTCATAACCGAGCGATCACCGGTTCAAATCCGGTTAGGCCCATCTTATTTTTGTATTTTTAAACTTGCAGTGATCTATTACACAGTAATATATTGCATATTATATGTACGGAAAAAAGTAATGAGTACTGTGTAGAATATTATTTATGTGGGAACTGAGCATGACTATAATAAATATAAACATTCAAATTCAACAATATTTACGTTGCTTAATCATGCATAAATTGGAGATAATAAATGAATAATAAATTAGTAGCTATATTTTTAGCGGTAATCATGTTGATGTCAATTCTACCGCTTTTCTTTAACACTGCTCCGCAGCAATCAAGCGATGATAACGCTATCAATTATAATGATGCACCGGGTTTTGATTCGATTCCGGGTGCTCATGTGGACCATAAATTCGATTCGATCGCTGATGGGCTGGATATGGTGCCAAAAGGCGTGACTTCAGCACGGTACATTGACATTTTAAAGACATCAGGTACTCCTCTTGAATCATTTATTGCCAATGCGATCCAGCCGGCTGAATTGTATAATGCAAATCTTACAAAAACATTTTTCGTAGATTATAACGATGGCGTTTCATGGATGGAGTTGCATACGATCTCACCTGAAATTATTGCATTTTCGTATTGGTTGAGTCCTACGTCATATAATGGATATCAATTATTGATACGTGAGAATGGAATATACAATGCTATTGGTACTCCTTTAATATTTGGTCCAAAGGATAAAGTGGAAGGTGCTATTGATGTAATTTCAGGTTCTGCTGAAAGATCTAATGAATTTGATCACATATTGAGTTATGCTGATATGGATTCTGAGTTCCAGCGTGTGACATCAGATACTGCTTTTGCCAGTCAATACTATCTCGATCTGAAGGGGCTCGACAGTGGAGTTTATTCAAGGACTGCTATTTATCTTGATGTTGTAAACAGTACGTTCGAAAAGATGACTCAATTTGAAGCTAACAGCACAGAGCGTGGTGTAGCATACAATATCACCACTGAAGGAAATATCACAAAAGTGGTTGTTACTGGTAATTTCTATCTAATTATTAATGAACCGATAGAGTGAGATCTCAATCTCACTCCCTTTTTTTATAGTATATATTTTATAAATATATAGTGCGAGTTAATCCGAGCATAGCGAGGATTTTCTTGGTCCTATCTATTTACATGCCTGCCGACCTATTTATCTACTTTTATGGATCAACAAACGGACTGCCAAGCAGAAGCTTTATACATAAGTATGTTGTTGTTGGTGCTCGATTATGGTAGTTGTATTATGTAATTTACTTGATGCATAGAACCAGATTAAATATATTGATGTTTGAAGCTATAACGATCAATTTATTGATCTATTAATTAGCCGGATGTGCTTGTAAGCACATGTAGATTATCACATTGTGGTGATCTATTTTAGGCGCATGGGAGTTATGCCATATTGGTTTACTCGCAGGCGTCGTATGCCAAAAAAACGAACATTAACAATGAATAATGAAAAACCTGTGACCTATCGTCAAGGTTTCGAAGGAGAAAATAATATGGCAGCAAAATTTGAAGTTCCAGATGAATTAGCAAACAAAGCACTTGAAGCAGTAGAGTTAGCAAGAGATACAGGTAAGATCAAGAAAGGCACAAATGAAGCAACAAAGGCTATTGAGCGAGGTATTGCTAAACTCATAGTCATTGCAGAGGACGTCGAGCCTTCTGAAGTTGTTATGCACCTTCCTGCTCTTTGTGAAGAGAAGAATACACCATACATATTTGTAAAGCAGCAGAAAGAACTTGGTGCTGCATGCGGTATCGGTGTTGCATGTGCAGCGATTGCAATAATTGATGCTGGCAAGGGAAGCGAGCTTGTCGATGATGTTGCACAAAAAGTCAGCGCACTTAAATAATTAAGATAACCTGGAGGATATCTTATGGCAGATGATGATGGTTTTGCGGCAGAGGTCATAGAAGTGATCGGAAATACCGGTATGCATGGTGAAGCAAGTCAGATCCAGTGCCGTGTAATGGAAGGCCGTGACAAGGGACGTATAATTACACGTAATTGCGTTGGTCCTGTTCGACTTGGTGATATTTTCATGTTAATGGAAACATCAAGAGAAGCTAAGAAACTGACAACAAGGTGATCGCAATGGAAATGAGAAAATGCTCTTTCTGTGGGAAAATGCTTGAAGCAGGAACTGGTATGTTATATGCGAAGAAAGATGGTTCACAATATTACTTCTGCTCTTCAAAATGTAAGAATAATTTCAAGCTTGGCAGACTTCCAAGACGTACTGTTTGGACTGAAGACGGTCGAATAGCCCTTAAGAAAGCATAATTAAGGTGTTTTTGATGGAACGAACTTATGTTATGGTCAAACCGGACGGAGTCCAGCGTGGACTTGTCGGTGAGGTCATATCCAGGATCGAGAAGCGGGGATTGAAGATCTCCGCTTTGAGAATGAATGTGATGAGTGAAGATGCTGCAAAAGAGCACTACAAGGAACATGTTGAAAGACCGTTCTTTGGTTCACTGATCGAATATGTCATATCCGGACCATCCGTTTCGATGGTTGTTGAAGGCAAGGATGCAGTACCAATTATGCGAACCATAAATGGTGCTACAAATCCGGTCGAGGCACTTCCTGGGACGATCCGTGGCGATTTCGCTATCGAGACTGGCAGGAATGTGGTTCACGCATCCGATTCAGTGGAATCTGCAGAAAGAGAGATTGGAATACATTTCAATGGATCTGAAGTTTGTGGATATTCAAGGATCGATGAAATGTGGCTTTATGAGTGAATAATTAAAAGTGTGGTATATCCCACACAAATTTTTTATTTTGCTTTGTTCGTTCAAAGATCATTATTTTTTGATCGAATATGGTAGCTACCTCAAATCGATATTTTAGTTGATTCTAATATATTTTAATGCACTTTAGTCGGTACTTATATAATGTATTTTGAACACTATTATAATGGGTATTAACTAAAGGGGGCTTATACCAATGGCTGAAAGTAATAATTTACGTACACCAATTGTTTGTGTCATGGGTCATGTGGATCATGGGAAGACTACACTACTTGACAATATACGAGGTAGTGCAGTTGCTGACGGTGAAGCCGGTGCAATTACCCAGCACATTGGCGCAACAGAGGTTCCAATAGACGTTATTGCCAACAAATGTGGCGATCCAGGACTGGTGAATAGATTTATTGTCCCCGGTCTTTTGTTCATTGATACGCCGGGACATCATGCTTTTACTTCACTTCGAAGTCGTGGGGGAGCACTTGCTGATCTTGCTGTCGTAATTGTTGATATTAACGAAGGATTCAAACCACAAACGATCGAGAGTCTTGAGATATTAAAAAGATTCAAAACACCTTTTGTTGTAGTTGCAAATAAGATAGATAGGATACACGGCTGGAATCCACAAAAGAATATGCCGTTTTTGGCTACATATAACAAACAAAGTGAACATGTAAGAAATTCGCTTGATAATAAGTTATACGAGATCGTTGGTGAACTCTACAAAGTAGGTTTCAATTCAGATCGATATGACAGGGTGACAAATTTCCAAAAAACGATTGGTGTTATTCCGATCAGTGCTGTGACGGGTGAGGGTACGCCTGATATCCTGATGGTGCTTTTGGGACTTGCACAGAAGTTCCTGGAATCGAACCTGCAATATGATGCTCAAAGTCCAGGTGTTGGCACGGTTTTGGAAGTTAAGGAAGAACGCGGGCTTGGGATGACTATGGATGTTATCCTTTATGACGGCACAATGAAAAAAGGCGACCATATAGTAGTTGGAAGTCTTGGCGAACCTATCCAGACAAAGATCCGTGCTTTGCTGAAACCGCAGCCTCTTTCAGAGATCCATGCTGAAGAGAAGTTCAAGCAGGTGAGTAAGGTTACTGCTGCTATCGGTGTAAAGATATCTGCCCCGAATCTTGACAATGCGCTTGCAGGTGCGCCTGTGAGGGTTGTTACTCCAGATACGGTTGAGGATATTGTACGGGAGATACGTGAAGAGATCGAAGGGGTCCGAATCCATACCGATGCTAGTGGTATCATGATAAAAGCAGATACATTAGGGTCACTTGAAGCACTTGTCAACGAACTACAAAAAGAAGAGATTGCTATTCGAAAAGCAGATATTGGGGATATCTCACACCGTGATATCATTGAAGTATCGGCAATTGAAGATCCGTTAAATTCAGTTATAATTGGATTTAATGTGGGTATTCTTCCTGATGCAAAAGAAAAAATGCAAACTTCCGGCATCAAACTTTTCATGAGTGATATAATTTATAGGCTGATCGATGATTACAAGGATTGGGCGAAAGAGCAGAAGGAATTGTCTGAAAAGAGCATTTCCGAGATGATCATTAAGGCAGGCCAGTTCAGGATAATGCCTGATTGTACGTTCCGGCAGAGTAAACCTGCTGTGGTTGGCGTGAAGATCACAAGCGGAATTGTCAAGACAAATGTTGATATCACAACAGAAGATGGTACCGTTGTAGGTAAGATCAAGGGATTGCAGTCGAGAGGTGAGAACATCGGTGTGGCTCGTATTGGTATGGAAGTTGCTATGTCAATCGAGGGTCCCACGGTTGGTAGGCAGATAAAAGAAGGCGATCTGTTGTATGTTAATGTACCTGAGAGGCATGCAAAGATCCTTGAGCATGAATTGTATGATTCACTGAAGGCAGATGAGGTCGAAGCATTGGAAGCATTCCTGGCAATTAAACGCAGGGATAATCCATTCTGGGCGAAATGATTATATCGTATATTCTTGTTAAGGACATACTTACAAACATACATCACACTAATATACTACAATTGCAATTACAATTGCACTATAATTGAACTTTGATTTATTTATAATTACGATCATTAATTACGACACATAACACACAATAAAGAAACATTTAACGATAATTGGAGGAAAAAGTAAATGGCAAATTTTAAGATTGTAGTTTCAGATCCAAAGACCAAAACATACCAAATTGATGTAACCGGTTCTGAGGCTAATCAGTACATAGGTAAGTCTATTGGTCAGACCGTAGATGGCGCAACAGTAGGTTTGAAAGGATACTCTTTGAAGATAACAGGCGGAAGCGACAAGATCGGTACTGTTATGAGAGGAGACCTTCCTGGTTCTAAAAGGACGAAAGTCCTCGTGACATCAGGTATTGGTGCAAAACCAAAGGCAGCCGGTTCACGCCGTAGAATGAGCATGCGCGGAAGGGTAATATCCCCGGACACATCCCAGATCAATACCAAAATTGTTGAGTATGGTGAAAAGACCGTAGGTGTACTTCTTGGTGGCGAGGCAGAAGAGGAAGTTGTTGAGGAAGTTACAGCAGAAGCCGAAGTTGTTGAGGAAACTGCATCGGAAGAGGAAGTTGTAGCAGAAGAGTGATAGTACCTTCTTTATACATTGTTTTTTAGTATTCACATATTGTATATTACTGCAATATGTGATATATTTACAATTTTGAACTGATATATTTGAATAGTGAGGACTCCCATGCGTGAATTTTTGATAATAGGTCATAAAGCGGTTACATCAGGCAATTTTTCATTGAATGATATGCCAGGTGCGGCAGGACGCATGGACATCCTGTGCAGATGCACAAGTGCTGCACTTTTTTTATCACATGACATGAGGCGGGATGTGCATGTACATCTTTTATTGCTTGGCGAACCTTACCCGCAAAAGATCGTGCGTTTTGATGGTGAGAGTTTACGATACTTAAATCCTGACGAGAGGAGCAGTGGTGCTCTTATCAAAAAAGCACTTGAAAAAGAAGTCGGGGATATGGAAGTAAAGTCAACACCTGGCGTATGGGTGCGACATGGTGGGCTTAGTACACTACTTGATGAGTTTGTAGGGAAAGGGCGCAAGATCGTGTATCTTCGTGAAGATGGGGACGATATAAGGGATGTTGTTGCTTCTCTGGATGATGCTGTGTTCATTATGGGTGATCATAATGGAGTTACAGAGGAAGAAGAGGAACTTATTATGGGTGCCGGTGCAATGGTAGTCAATGTCGGGCCGCTTTCACTTCATTCAGAGCACTGTGTTACACTTATCAATAATGAATTGGACCGGGCAATTGCTGTTGAGTAGACCCGGGTTTTTCATAAATTTAGTTAAATGTTAACTATATTGTTAATGATAATTTAGAGATCAAATTTCAAATCTTAAACTTAAATCTAAACTTACAAATTATAAAAAGTGATCATATGAACATACTTGAAACTGCAAAAAAAATAATCCACGAAGGGCCCATATGCGATCACTGTATGGGTCGTCAATTCGCAAAGTTGTCCACAGGTCTTACCAACGATGAGCGCGGGCGCGCTATAAAACTGGCTCTTGCTATGGATGGGGACCGCGTATTAAAGGACGATGCGGATGATACGATCTTGACTGAACTTTCTACAAGCAGCCGTTATGCAAGAATGTCTTCCAGTAAAGATGGGGGCAGTGTAGAAGATGAGGAATGCTGGGTTTGTCTTGGTCTTTTTGATAATCTTGATGTATGGGCTGATCGTGCGGCTGCCGCACTTGAGGGTTTTGAATATTCCACGTTCCTTGTGGGAACCAAGATGAGTGGACTTTTGAGCGAGAATGAAGAGATATTGTGGACTGAGTCAGGTGCGACCCATGCCGAGCAATTCAAATCGGAATTGAACCGTGAGGTTGGTAAACTGATCGCTGCAAAGATCGGAAAGGAAGTTGAATTCAAGCAGCCCGAGATTTTAGTAACACTTAATCTTGTAAAAGAGGAAGTTTCACTTCAGGTCAGGTCGGTCTATATTCAGGGCAGATATCGCAAACTTGTTAGGGGGATCCCTCAGACAAGGTGGCCATGCCGCACATGTAAGGGTAGGGGCTGTGAGACGTGCAATGGTACTGGTAAGCAGTATCCGGAGTCTGTGGATGAATTGGTTAGCGAACCTCTTTTTACGGCAGCACAGTGTGCTGATACAAAGTTCCATGGTGCCGGTCGCGAGGATATTGATGCTTTGATGCTTGGTAGCGGAAGACCATTTGTTATTGAGGCTGTGCGACCCATAAGGCGTACTATTGATCTTGATGAACTTACAAAAGCCATTAATGATAGTGCGAATGGAAAAGTTGAAGTTGAGGGTCTGAATGTTGTTCAGCGTGATGTTGTTGAGATGTTAAAGACCTCAAAGGCGGATAAGGTTTATAACCTTAAAGTTACATTCAAGGGTTCGATTTCAGAAGAAAAACTCAGGTCTGCACTTGATACTCTCTCCGGAGCACAGATTAACCAGCAAACCCCGCAGCGTGTTGTACACAGACGTGCTGATATTATTAGAAAACGG
Organism: Methanosarcinaceae archaeon; assembly: GCA_030655675.1. Lineage (GTDB taxonomy): Archaea > Halobacteriota > Methanosarcinia > Methanosarcinales > Methanosarcinaceae > Methanovorans. The sequence continues at coordinate 12,041 of JAUSPM010000158.1, forward strand.
CGTGTGCACGACATTGAACTTGTGAAATTTACAGATGAGGTCGCTATGATCACGGTAAATTGTGAAGGCGGGCTTTATGTCAAGGAACTGGTATCCGGTGACGATAAAAGGACAGTACCAAGTCTTACGGAATTGGTTGGCACTCAGGCGGTAGTGACTGAACTTGATGTCATAAAGGTCGATATTTGAGTATCAATTTAAAGTTAATAACTATATTCAATCGCATTGACCAAAATTATAATTACAATATTTGGAATAAGATAAATTTAACGATAACGATTTACAATAAAATTAACTTAACTATTTACAATATGGAGAAAAAATTATGCCAAAATCACACGGTGAAAGATTCTGTACACGACATAAATTAAAGAAATCATCACGCGAAAGGGGAATATCTCCTGTGAGCAAAGCCATTCAGGAATTCGTTGAAGGACAGATGGTGCACGTAGATATTGATCCAAGTGTGCAAAGAGGTATGCCAAACCCGAAATTCCATGGTAAGACTGGAAAGGTTGTTAAACAGCGTGGACGAGCATATATTTTGCACGTAAGCGATGGAAATGCAACAAAGGAAATAATTGCATTGCCACAGCATCTTAAACCACAAAAATATAACTAAGCAGCTAAGCGATTTAGCTGGCTTAACCAGTAATGGATATTTAGGGATATTTTATAATTGAGGATTACTATATGATCCTCATTTAAAAATATCGATAGATATATCTATTTGATAAACAATTGAAACATATATCTCATAATCCTATTTAGGGGTACTAACATTTGTTATTTGGTCTATTAACATTATTCAAGTTTTAAAAGAGAGTATTTTTATGATAGTTAAAGAAATCCTGAATGAAGAGTTGCTGACATTATCAGAAGTCAAAGAGATGTTAAATGAGATCATGGAAGAGCGTTCAGGCCGTGAAGAAGAGTTGGGATATGAACTTCGAAAGGCTATCAACCATGCGGATAAGTTTGCAAAGTCAAGTGGTAAAAATTCACGGGAACTTGTTAACAAGCTGAATGAACTGGAAAAGATGAAACCTGAGATCGCTATAAGGATTGCTGATATCATGCCTTTGTCAAGGGATGAGCTTAGGACTGTGTATGCAAAAGAGCGATACACATTATCTGAAGAGGAACTTGATCATATATTGAATTTGGTCAGCGACGCAATGGAATAAATATATATTACATATCTTCATTTTTTAGAGTATACAATTTTCCATAGTTATACTGATATGGACATTATCGGAGGGTACTTATGACAAGCATTGGAAAGCAGCCGGAAAAAGAAGAATATGGATGGGTTCTGGATTATCTGCCATATGGCAGCAGTGATGACAGGAGGCCTTCATATCAGAAGAAACCGCTTGTTCAGGCAGTTGGCGATAATTTTTTCGTACTTATGGAAATGGTGCCAAAGGATGGTATGGTGCCTGAAATTCAATCACACTTGTATATCGGTGAAGGTGACAGGGATGTTATTGATCATGTCAAAACAAGGGTACATTACGGTGATCTTAGTCACGGTGCACAACTTGAACTGCCGTATATCATTGAAAAGTGTGTAGAGATACAGGAAGAGAGATTTGTTAAATTCTTTAATGATGCTCATCCGGTCACAACACGGCTTCACATGTTGGAACTGTTGCCCGGTATAGGTAAAAAGCTTATGTGGGCTATTATTGATGAACGAAAAAAGGGTATGTTCAAGGATTTTGCAGATCTTCATAAGAGAGTGGGCGGAGTACATTCTCCACAAAAGATCATAACTCATCGCATCGTAGAAGAGCTAAAGGATGACAATATCAAATACCGGCTCTTTACAACAACGATGAATCGTCCAAGACATGATTAAACAGGTGTTAGTTTTTTGGTCCAATCAATCTTAAGAAAATATGGTATCCGTGGTGGATACCATGACCAGCATTTTTTGATTAACAAGAATATTCTTGACAGGATTGTCGAATCTGCACATCTGACTTCGGATGATACTGTTCTTGAGATAGGGGCTGGTATTGGCAATCTCACAGAGCGATTGCTACCGCACGCTAAAAAAGTTATTGCTATAGAGTTTGATCAAAAACTTGTTGCGGTGCTGGAAGATCGGTTTTATGGTGTTGACAATCTTGAGATCATCCACGGGGATGTGCTTGATGTCGATTTACCTGAATTCGATAAGGTTGTTGCGAACCTGCCATATTCCATTTCATCTGAAATCACATTTAAACTTTTCAAGCATAAATTCAAACTTGGTATATTGATGTACCAGTATGAGTTTGCAAAACGGATGGTTTCTTCTTCGAATTCAAAGGATTATAGTCGTTTGAGTGTAAATACTAATTATTTTGCAGATGCAAAGATCATTATTAAAGTTCCAGCATCTGCTTTTTCACCGCAGCCTGAAGTAAGGTCGGCTGTGGTGGAACTTGTCCCACGCCCATCTCCTTTTAAGGTGGATGATGAGGCTTTCTTTTTGCGTTTTGTTACTGCGGTGTTCAGCCAGAGGCGCAAAAAACTGAGAAATGCGATTGTAAATGCCAATTCTATATTGGGTGTTAATAACATCAAACAAATTGTGGCGCAATTACCTGAGGATTTCATGGTGAAACGGGCTGAGAATCTTGAACCGCATGAACTTGCAGATATTGCAAACCGAATACTTGCAATTGCAACTCTAAACAAAGAATCGACGTAGATACAATGGTTGAGATCAGTTACAAAGGTGCATGTGTCAAGTTGGCAGATGAGGTTTATGATCCGGCAGAGGATTCATATTTGCTGGCTGATGCCGCGATCAGTTATGCAAGAACCGGCATGCGTGTTTTAGAGATTGGCACAGGTACTGGTTTTGTATCTTCTGTTTTGCTTGCAAATATAAATGTGGAACTCATAACCACAGATATTAATCCGCATGCTGCAATGTGTGCAAAATCGAACGGCATTGAGGTAATACGGACCGATATGTTCGATGGATTGAAGGTTGAGTCTTGTTTTGATATGATTATTTTCAATCCGCCGTACCTGCCGACATCCGATGATGAAAAGGTGCCGGGATGGTTGAATTATGCTTTTGATGGTGGTAGTGATGGGCGCGCGGCGGTGGAGCGCTTTTTGGATAATGTTTGCGAGTATCTCGCATTCGATGGGGTAATTTTGTTGCTGATCTCCTCGCTTACCGGAATTGATGATGTGAGTTCAAAAATGGATGCATTGGGCTTTGATGTTGAAATCGTTGGTCGGGATAAGTGTTCATTTGAGGAACTTGTTGTTTTGATGGGGAAACGCAGGCATAGTTAAAGCATTTGTTTACCTCAATCTGTTTATTTGAAATTTAAAGTAATGTAACAACCGCCGCAGGCGGCATGTTCCATAATTACTTATCAACAAATACGCACATTAAGTTCTTTATTGTGTCTTTGTTTAAACGTATTTGTATAGCTGTTTTAAAATGACTGTGCAAATTAAATGGTTCGATTTGAAACTAAAAAGAATGCGACCGCCCGCGGGCGGCACGTTCCATACATACAAAATTGAATAATCGAAATCGTTAGCAAAAAATGTGCAAGAAAATTCTCCCTTCGGTCGAATTAACTCGCACTATATGTTTATAAAACATATACTACAAGAAAATCTTCGCTAACGCTCAGATTTACTCGAACTATATGTTTATAAAACATATACTACAAGAAAACGGTGGAATGCACTGGAAGTGATTGAAAATTCGATGTGTATGCAGGGCAACGCCGCGCACG
>JAUSPM010000159.1 GCA_030655675.1 Methanosarcinaceae archaeon
CTCTTTTTCAATATCAATACTGCTCACAGCCTCTTCTTTTCGGTCAACATGCTGCTTTTCCGCATCCTCAAGCAACGTTTTTGTAAGACCCGCAGGAGACATTTTACCGGTCAATCCCGGGTAGTTTTCGATCAATCGAGCCGAGCACATCTTATTGAGGATACCGCCCCAGGTGCCACTTTCAAATATAACGGTCTTAAGTCCCATATATGCAGATACGGTTGCCGCAGAAAGACCAGCGGCACCGCTTCCAACAACTGCGACATCATACTCATTTTCACCAAGTTTTTTTACGCCGCTTTTCTGCTTGTCCATATAATCCTTTATCGCAGCATGCAGCGCATCTGCCGCCAGATTCGAACAATGCATCTTAACCTGCGGCAGTCCCCCCAGATCATCTGCAACATCAGAACGAGTGATCTCCAGTGCTTTTTCAAGCGTCATCCCCTTTGCCATCTCAGTGACCATACTGGAAGTTGCAATAGCAGAAGCACATCCAAATGTACGGAATTTGATATCCTTGATGATATTGTCCTCAACCTTAAGTTGGATCTCCATCATATCGCCGCAGACCGGATTCCCTACCTGCCCTATTGCATCGGCATCCTTTATGACACCAACATTCCTCGGATTCCTAAAATGATCTTTTACCTTTTCACTGTACTCGATTGGTTCTACCACATTAATTCCCCCTAAAATTATTCGCCCGGATACAATGGCGAAAGTATACGAAGCCTGTCTACCACACTGGGAAGGTTCTCAATAATATAATCCGCCTCTTCAATTGTGTTCCATCTATTGAGTGAAAGCAAAAGTGACCCATGTGCTTCCTCGTGCCGTAGTCCTATTGACATCAAAACATGGGACGGCTGAAGTGTCTTCACAGAACATGCAGACCCTGTCGATGCCTCTATCCCGAGGTCGTTTATACCCAGGATGATACTCTCACCTTCAATGAAACTGAACCGCATACTTGCAATATTTGGCAGTCTTTTTGTCTTGTGACCTGTGATATATGAATATTTGATAGTCCCCAGCACCTTTTCAATAATGTGATCACGAATTTCCATCATCTTAGAGGAATCAGCATCCATTTCCGCTTTTGTGATCTCACATGCTTTGCCAAAACCCGCAATGCCCGATATATTTTCCGAACCTGACCTTATACCTTTTTCCTGCCCGCCCCCTGTCATTACTGGGCGGACCGGTACACCTTTGCCAATGTACAATGCACCAACACCTTTCGGACCGTTGAGGTCATTTGATGAGATGGAAAGCAGATCAATGTTGTCCTTTTGTACATCGATCGGGATCTTACCACATGCCGCAACCCCGTCCACATGGAACAGGATTTCCCTCTTATGTGCCATCTCACCGATTTCACGTATCGGCTGGATCGTTCCGATCTCACCGTTCGCATACATAACAGAGATCAGGATAGTATCATCACGTATCTCATGTTCGATACGCTCGACATTAACAAGCCCGTCTTTATCCACAGGCACGAACGATACCTCAAAACCCTCACGCTGCAAGTCCTTGCAGGTGTTGATCACAGACATATGCTCGATCACGGTCGTGATAATATGCTTGCCTTTGCTCATTTTCCTCTGGGCTACACCACGAAGAGCAATATTGTTGGATTCCGTCCCGCCTGATGTGAAAATAATATTATTCTCATCTGCACCGATAAGAGATGCCACTGATTCCCTTGCAGTTGCAAGTGCCCGCCTTGCATTGACACCTGAATCATGCAATGACGCAGGATTTCCTACATCGGTTCTCATATACGACATCATTGCATCGATCACACGCTCATCAACGGGCGCGCCGGAAGCATTATCCATGTAAATCCTGTTCAATTCCATAACCTCATTTTGTTTTAGTATCCCCCGGATCTCCTTCCCCTCAATTTCCAGTCATTATTTATTTGTTCTAATATCAGAACCACATTGTCCCATCGGCATCCAGAACAAGATCATTCAGGGTTGCCGCACCTACCACTTCAACGCCTTCCATGAAATCGCCCCGGTCAAATCCAATCAACTGGGTCGATGCTTCGCAGACATAGAGTTTCACACCGGCAGCAACTGCCTGGTCAATGATATCTTTAAGGGAGGGGAAACTTCCCATCTGTATCTTTTCTGCTTCACCTTTCTTGACAACGGTTATACCCATTCCCAAAAAATACACGGCTGCATCAATTCCCATGGCTTTTGCGGTCTGTGCAAGTACGAATGGAGAATACAATCGCTCCGGTGTACTGACACCGCTTGTTTGTACGTATAATAGATTTTGTTCAGTCATAATAATTCCTCATTTCAATCTTTCGATCAAAAAACGAAAATGGTCGCCCATATCTTCGAATTTCAACAGTTTATTACCGGTTCTTTTAGCCCACCTGGGAATATCATTGGTAGATGCCGGATCATCTGTCAGGACTTCCAATACCTCACCGATCTCAATATCGTTGATAGACTTTGATGTATTAAAGACAGGGATCGGGCAGAATAGACCGATGCAATCTTCTACTTTATCCGGTATTATTTCAGTTTCTTTATCTGCCATCTTATTAAACTCTCCTCTTCCTATGAACAAACATTGCACTGATCACCAATACACCTGCAAGACCAAATGCCTCAAATCCAGGTGTCGATTCTGTTGTTGGTTCTGTTTGAACACCTTTGTCTGAATCGCTATTTGTATCTGAATCCGGTGAATTTATCGAGTCTGATGCTTGCGCCATGATAATGACCGGTACAATATATGTGCCCTCATCAAACAAATAATCGATGATTGCCTGTGGCGCTGATCTATATTGCAGTTTAGCGCTGATAATTACAGGGTCATTCGCATCAGCAGGTATTGTGAATGTGTGCTGTTCAACAGCGGTCTCTCTAGGAGATATCCGGTGATCCGAAATTACACTCTCTGCCAACCATACCTTAGAAGTAGGATTTCCATCTGCATCGCCCAAAACCGTATGATACACCAGCGTATCGGGATCAATGTTCTTATCTTCGTCAAGTGCACCGTAATGGTAGAACTTGTTCCCATCACCATCTGTTGCAGTTACATCCAGCCACATCTCCCTCATGTCTGTCAAACCGGTTGGAAGCATGTGTCCTGCACCTGAATTTGTAATTGATATATCAACGGTTACAGTATCCCCTGCTTCAGCTGACCTAGGAGCATCAACAACTAACGTTGCAGCACTCTGGAGGCGCTCAATTGCCATATCCCTGTGAGTATCATCTCCAAGAAAATCTGTTATGAACGCATTGGCCCCAACTGCATAATGAGTATATATGTGATCTCTTTTCGGACCCATTGATGCTGCTTTTCCCGGATTCGCCTCATATTTTGTGATACCGGGTGTCATGTGACAATCCTGACACTGGACGCCTTCCTTGGAATATGGCCCCTCTTTCCATTCCGTGTAAGTTGCTTCAAGCATCAATCCGTTTGTGGGGTGGCTGACATCATGGCACATACCGCAAAATTCAGATTTTGTGTGAAGGTCTGAAAACTCTGTAAAATGATATGGTGAATTTGAATCCTTAAACGGTCCCCATTTTGTCTCACCCGGTGTGAGGATAAAAGGTGCATTACCAATTCCCGCACTGTCCGATACCGTGTGACAAAAATCACACTGGACACCTCTTTTTGCAATATCGCTCAGTTTGGAACCATCAACCGGAGGGAGCTCGCCTGACACCACCCCAATAGGAGTATGACAGCGGGCACAGTATGTATCAGTTAAACCATCGGTCTCTTTGCTTGCCATCTCCGCTTCTTTCTTGTAGAACGGATCGATCTCGGCGAGCGAATGCATTCCACCTTCCCATTGGGAATGTATTATGCCATGACAACTCGCGCATTTTGCATCCCGTTCGAACATGTCAGAAGACAATGAACCGGGTGCGGTTTGTTCTGCTGCAAGAGATGTGTTTACTGTCAATAACATCAATAAAATGAACAGCATAACAATTTTCGGTTTAATGAACAATACCTCCTTACAAACATTGCATATCGATTTATTTAATCGACATCATTTGACAGTGATCCCTTTCTCGACTTCCCACATTCCATGAACATTGCACCGAATGACTGCACGTAGTGTGGCAGTTTCATGCGCTCCGCTCTTGACCATATTAATAGTCGCTTTTGCGGTCATAAATACAGGTGTAAGTATCACTTTGGTGATAAAATTTCCACCTGAATACAGGTCGATCCACTGGATATGATGTGCTACTTCCATCACATGAGGTGTGCTTCCAACCTTGATGGTCACTTCAAACGCCTCGCCTGCGGTTACGGTGTCAGGTGCCTCGATGACAGGCACATGTTTCTTTTCCATATCTGTAAGATCTAATGCATTTACGGGATTATTGATCCCGCAAAACAAGCTCTTTTCCGTCATATCATACCTCCAATGTTTATGTTCAATGTCCGGCTTTGGATAAAATAATTCAAATTACTTTATCATCTTCAAAGCATCTCTGCAAACCGCAACGGAAGGAGCACCTGCTGTCAGGAAAATGACATCCATGGTTTCCATGATCTCCTCTTTTGTCGCGCCGGCATTGAGTGCGCTTTTCATCTGGGATACTGTGCATTCATTGCACTGTCTGGATGCGACAACTGCAAGTGCCATCAATCTCTTTACCTTTCCGGAAAGTGCACCGTCTGATAACATCTTATGATCGCATCTTTTGTACTTTAAAAGAAATTCAGGATCAAGTTCCCCAAGTGTATCCAGAATCTTTGGGGTGAATCCCATCTTTTTATTCATGCTTTTTATTATCTCTTCGTGTTCGCTCATATTTAATTACCTCCATTCTATTGAAATTTGAAATCCTAAGTGTATCTGATTTTAGTTCGTAATCAGTCGAATGCGTCTACCAATGTCTGTCCAATACAGTAATTGCACAAGATCCTTGGAAGTTCCTTCTCAAGCATTTTCGAAGGTGCAGGATAATTTCCACCCCGTATTGGCAAATCCATCCTTCTTGAGTGATCCATGCACAGACCTTTACCGCATACAATACAGATCGAAACTGCTTCACTGTCTTTGCCTTCTTCCATGCAATCATAACATTTCAGCATATTTTCACCACCTCAATAATTCTCCAGTAAAGCTTCATGGCACGGCTCACAAACGATTCGAAGTGTATGTTCTACATCCGGTTTCAACCGGACAGAGTAATCATTGTCCCACACAGGGATCTCCTCCCGCCTCAGATGATCTTTACATAAGCCCATTCCACACACGATACAGATTCCAACTGCATCAGTATCTTTTCCCATTTTAGCACATTGATAACATTTCATGTATTCTCACCTTGAAATAATTCCAACTATTCGATCAATTCCATATCTTCTCCGCAACATACAAGAGCACCGCCACCAACTTTTGTGACTTCGACCTCATTACCGCAAATGTTGCAGCGATATTTTTCACCAATTCCCGAAACACCCATTGATCTCACCTCCCTTTACAATCTAAGTGTTAAAATTATTTATGATTTAGCCATATATTGAATCTCATCCCCAATGACATTCAAACTATTAAGATAATGTGGAACTTTTATACATAAATACGTGTTGGTAACAGACATGATACAAATTGATTACCACCACTACCAGTCGATTTACTCTTCGAAATGTTTGGGATTGGGGGACTTCAATACAAAGAATTCCATCAACGGCGTATTTACATTCTGGATCAGCATCTTTGTGTCATATGGAACATTCACTATCGAGCCATGTGAATGGTCATTTGGCTCATTATCACTCAAGGTCAATCTCATCTCGCCCTGAACAATAATAAGATACACATTTGAATTGGAAAAGTGTTCCGGCATGTTCTGTCCTTTTTCCAATATGATGTGATTTATGTGAACGTTGTCATCGTTTACTATTTTCTCAACAAGTTTTGTATCCGATGTCTTGAATTCATAGGTTGTTTCGATCATTCATTTCACCAATAAATAATGAACTATCAATACTTTAAAAGATTTCGCTACATTATCAACATAATAATGATAAATATATTTATCATACTCAAATATTGTTTTTGGAACTTTTTGAACAATGTTGAACAATTGAATTTACTTGAACACATCGTGTTGACACTATCATAAATATAAAATGCAAAAACAAAACCAATAATGTTTTAAATATGTATGAACACAGAATATTGATTATTTATTATTAGGAGGAGTTAAATGACATTTGGAATAGAGTTTGTACCAAGCGACCCTGTTCTCAAGATTGCGCACTATGCGAAACTTGCAGAACAGCAGGGATTCGACAATGTATGGATTACTGATCACTACAACAACCGTGATGTATACACAACACTGGCAGTTCTTGCCATGAACACAAACACCATCAAATTGGGGACTGGGGTAACAAATCCGTACACCAGAAATGCAGCAATTGCAGCATCAAGTATCGGTGCTATCAATGAGATCTCAGGTGGACGTGCAATTCTCGGAATTGGTCCGGGAGACAAGGCAACATTCGATGCAATGGGTATTGCATGGGAAAAGCCACTGACAATGACAAAAGAGACCATCGCAGCACTTCGTGGATACTTATCCGGAAAGAAAGTATCAATGGACGGAGAGATGGTAAAGGTCGGCGGCGCAAAGTTGGCATTTAATACAGGAAATGTTCCTATTTACATGGGCGCACAAGGTCCAAAGATGCTCGAACTCGCAGGAGAGGTCGCAGACGGTGTATTGATCAACGCATCACACCCAAAGGATTTCAAGGTTGCAGTTACGCAGATCGCATCAGGTGCAAAGAAAGCAGGACGCGATCCAAAGGAAGTCGATGTTGCAGCATACGCATGTTTCTCAATTGACAAGGACGCAAAGAAAGCAGCAAATGCAGCACAGGTCGTTGTGGCATTTATTGTTGCAGGTTCACCGGACATGGTGCTTGAGCGCCACGGTATCGATGTTGCGGCAAAAGGAGCAATCGGCGGAGCAATCGCAAAGGGCGACTTTGGTGCACTTATGGGCGGCATGATTACTGAAGATATGATGGATGCATTCTCAATCTGCGGAACACCTGATGACTGTAAAGCAAGGATCAATGACCTGCTTGACATCGGCGTAACACAGATCGTTGCAGGATCACCTATCGGACCAAACAAAGAGAAAGCCATAAAACTTATCGGTAAGGAGATCATCGGAGGGAACTAATGGTTCATCCAAAGATCTTGGAAGTCATTGAAAATGACGTCTGTACCGCTTGTGGGGCATGCGAAGCAGTATGCCCTGCCGGCGCAGTTACTGTTGACGTTACAGCAGCAGTCCGTGACCCCGATGACCTCTCTTTGTATGAGAAAGGTGCCGCACCAAACGTTTGTGAAGGATGTTTTACCTGCGGTCGTGTCTGCCCTGTTGTAGACGGATATGTAACTGATGAGTTTGCAAACGTAAAACGGTTCTTTGCTGCAAAAAGTACACTGCCTGGACAAGATGGTGGATTGGCATCAGCAATTGTAAAATCATTATTTGAAAAGGGTGAGATCGACTGTGCAGTCGGTATTGCCATGAACGAAAAATGGGAAACTGAAGTTATCATACTTACAAAGGCAAGTGATGTTGACCGGACAAAGGGTACCAAGTACACATCCGATCCTGTTGATGCGATCCTGAAGGATGCATTCAAAAAATACAACAAGATCGCTGTTGTAGGAGTACCTTGCCAGACACACGCAGCCAGTCTTATACGTGAGAACGTAAATGACAAGATCGCTGTTATAATTGGATTGTTGTGCATGGAAAGTTTCCACCATGACAAGATGCAGGAAGAGATCATTCCAAATGTCCTTGGACTCAACATTGAAGATGTTGTCAAGATGGACTTTGGTGGTGGAAAATTCTGGGCATATACAAAAGACGGTGGAGAGCATAATGTGCCGATCTCAAAGATTGCGGCGCTTGCGAGGAATCCATGCCACAATTGCTGTGACTACACATCAGTACATGCTGACATATCAGTAGGATCAGTTGGTGCACCTGATGGATGGAACAGTGTGTTGATACGAACTGATGTTGGCGAGAAGTATTTCGACATGGTTGATGGTCTTGAGATCAATAACGATCCAAAACCTGGAATTTTCCTTGTCAATAAACTCACCGATATGAAACACACAAACAATTCTGGACATTATCTCGAAGTTTGTGAAAAATTCTCATTCGATGAATGCGGAATGCACTGATCCACTAAGCGGATGCATATGAAACGAGCATTTTATATCGGTCGTTTCCAGCCATATCACCTCGGACATCATGCGGTCTTGAAAAAGATCGCGGATGAGGTGGATGAAGTAGTGATAGGTATTGGAAGTGCCCAAAAAAGTCACGATTTAAGTGACCCGTTTACCGCAGGTGAACGTGTTATGATGATCCGGCATGCGCTCGAAGACATCAATATTCGACACTATGCCCTGCCTATTGAAGATATCCAGCAAAATTCAATCTGGGTATCATACATTCTTTCAAGAACTCCTCCTTTTGACGTAGTCTATTCAAACAATCCGCTTGTCATACGTTTGTTTGAAGAAGCCGACATTGAAGTCCTGCAATCCCCAATGTACCAGAGAGATATCTATTCAGGTACCGAGATAAGGAAAAAAATGATTGCAGGAGATAAATGGGAACATCTGGTCCCACCCTCAATTGCAGAGGCCATTGAAGAGATAGATGGCGTTGCGCGTTTGCGAAGCGTTTCAATGACAGACTAGTTCATTCGGATTTGTATAGATGCGGTAAGAAATCTGCGTAAATGAAATTGTTTTATCTAAAACCGATACAACCGCCGTAGGCGGCGCAATCCCGCACCACTGCCCTGAATACACATCGAAGTTTCAATCACTGTCAACATGTCTGTTTTTGTATGGATTGTTCTACATAGAAACTGCGTATTTTGCGAATGTGAACGGATGGTAGATATGGAATATGCCGCCTGGCGGCGGTCGCATTGTTTTTAGTTTCAGATAGAATAATCACATTTATGCAGCCATCATACTACATCTATACAAATACTATTTTTTAATGGAGGTAAAATAAAAACAAATTTTGTGCCAATTCGGTTTTGCACGGTTTTCGCAAAACCATTATATACCATTAAGTCACTCTCAATGTAATCAACATTATCGGAGGTTTATACATGGAAACGAACATGACAAGGCGTGATTTTCTGAAACGCAGTGCGGTTGCAACGGTAGGTGGCGTGGCAATACTATCCGGAATAAACGTCGCAGGCGCAAACACAAGCGGTGAAAGTTATGCAACCGTTATCGACCTTACAAAATGTGACGGATGCGGTAAATGTGTTACTGCATGTCAGGTACACAACGAACTTCCTGTTGTGGATGAACCTAAACCTTATGACAACTGGGTGCATATCCAGAAATTTAACATTGATGGCAAAGAGGTCAATATCCCTCGGCGCTGCATGCATTGTGACAACCCGCCATGTGTAAACCTGTGTCCATTCGGTGTCAACCACAAATACGACGACGGGTCTGTTGTTATCGACGATTACTACTGTTTTGGCGGTGCAAAATGTAAATCCGTATGCCCATGGCAAACTCCGGTGCGTAAACCCGGAGTAGGCATATACCTAAAATTCCAGCCCCTGCCGGTTGGCGCCGGTGTAATGCAAAAGTGTACAATGTGCCATGATCTGATTAAAACCGGCGGAGAGCCCGCATGCGTTACCGCATGTGTAAAAGAGCATGGAGAGGACACGGCAACGCACTTTGGTCCAAAGGAACAGATGCGCGAACTTGCTTACAAGAGAGCAGAGGAAGTAGGCGGATATGTGTACGGCGACAAAGAGAATGGCGGAACATCCACGTTCTATGTTTCAAGCGTGCCTTATGAGTCAATAAATGCCGAAATTACGGAAATGAATGTCGGAACTAAAATGATCAATTCCGAAATCACAAAAAACAATGAAGGACTTTCAGTAGCCGAAAAGACACCACTGATCGAACTTGAACCTCCCATGCATGATGCCGAAAATCCACTCGAAAGCGTGACCACTGCTGCACAGGCAGTTATGATCGCACCTATTGCGGGTATGGCCGGAGCGGCTATTGCAGTTATAAAAGCGATGAAGAACCGGGACAAGGAGGACTGAAACAATGGTAGAAAAGATCCTTTATCATGAAAAAAAGGTTGTACGGCATCACTGGGGCACGATCATCGAGCACTGGCTCTTTGCGGTTTCAGGATTCGTACTGCTCTTCAGCGGTTTTGGACAACTTCCAATGTATAAACGTTATGGCATCACAGCCCTGCCGGGACTTGAATGGTCCGGCGACTTCATTGTAACACTGAAAATGCATTATATTGCAGCAATCGTGTTTGTTGCTATTGTTGTGTATCATTTGGTGTACCACGGTTTGCTGGGACATAGGGGGATGATGCCGAAAAAAGGTGACCTCAAAGGATTTGTAGTGTCAATTCTTGCAATATTCAAACTGGCAAAGGAGCCAAAATTTGACAAATACATGCCGGAACAGAGACTTTCTTATGTCTACTTTACCGGAATCAGCACACTTGTATTGATCGTAACGGGTATGCTGAAAGTGTACAAGAACCTGCCGGATGTAACGTTCTCACCGGGAACTGTAATCATGCTTACAACTTTGCACAATGTTGCGACATTTGTGTTCGTGTTCAGTTTGGTCTTCCATCTTGGCGCTTTTGTGTTAAAGGCGAACCGTCCGTTGCTGAAAGGAATGCTGCACGGAAAAGTGGATCTGCATTATGTGGAAGAACGCCATCCAGATTGGCATGACAAACTTAAATAGGGGGTGCCAGATGATATTTCACCTCAATCCTTTTTTTCGATTTTTTTAGCTACCCAAACAGCAAATACACTTTTCTAACCAAAGTATTTTAATCAAATGTTCTTTATATATAATATTAACAAAAATAACAGATTTGGATTTTGTATGGCAAAAAATACATTAACAACAT
>JAUSPM010000181.1 GCA_030655675.1 Methanosarcinaceae archaeon
GTCTTTGATTTTTTGGACCGTGCTAAGAATTTCTTGAACTCTCGCATTTTTAGACATTAATTGATAAATTTGTTTTTTAAACTATATAAACTTTGTCTAATTTAAGTGGGTCGTATTTTCAATTTAGCCGAAAGTCATGTAATAGGGCATCCTGCATTCATTCCTCAAAAAAGTCTTTACGTTTGCGTATCTCATCCCATACATCAAATCGATCTGGGTCACTATTGAGTTCATATTGTCTGTTTAACCTCATCATTCTAAACAGATATGTTTCAAACATATTAATCACCCCATCTCATTATGCTGAATGTAATAAAATTTGACTTTTCTTTCAATCAAATGATATATCTTCGAGTAAGAAGTCTATATTATTGCTTCTTTATATGTCGTTAAGAAACAAAGTTCCATAACATTGTTTCTAATAATAGATATTACAAGATTAGGAATACATCAACAAGACTAATCATGAAGGGGGCTGTTTTTGAATATAGCCGTTTTGGAGGTGTGACAAAAATTATTGCGCGGGTGTTGTTTGCTTAAGTTTTTGAATATTAGAGGTGCATGCCACGCATGTCACAATACCCTCTGAGACTTCCCTAGTCCTACAAGAAAAACAGAGACAGGTATGAATGTTACATCATCAATGATCTCAAATTGGTTCTTTGTGAGGACTATATCTTTATCGGTTTCAAGGATACGTGTGATCTCTTTGATATCAACTTCTTCCCTGTATTTTACTTCAATGCCGAGATATCCGTCTTCGCTTCCCTTGTAGATAAAATCAATTTCCTTGCCGGTTCTTGCGTAATACATCCACAGGAATGTTTTCCACTCTTTTAGGTATGGGATCTCTTTTGTCTGAGCAAGGTGATTTGCAACCATACCTTCAATCAAAATATCCTTGTTCTTTAAGATTATTTTTTCTGTGGTTGAATAGCCATCTTCTCCGGACAATAATGCAGCAACGCTATAGTGTACGAAAGGATTTGCAAAATATATCTTCTTGTCACCTTTAATTCTCGCACTTTTTTTGGTAAAATCGTATGAACTCACAATCTCTATCAGAAGTGAGTTCTCAAAAAGTTCAAGATATTCTATGATGGTCTGATGGGAAATATCCAGGCTTTTCTCCATTTTTGTGAAACTGTATCGGCTGGAATATTTTACTGAAATGTCTTTCAAGATAGATTTTGCTGTGACCTCACTTCTTCCAATTTTTGTGATATCCCCCAGAATGACCCTGATGAACCTTTCATATACATTCGGACTGATGTTTTCATTTTTATTGATATATTTTTGAGTCAGATAGTCATTTATCACCACAGGTATGCCACCGGTCAGTGTGTATGTTGCAAACAACCAATCCAGTTCCTCTTTGAAAGGCAGGATATCCTTTATCGAACCTGGGTCGAAATTATCTAGGTCGATCTGGTTCCTTTCGATTGCAAATTTCAATCCATCCAGAGCATCTTTAAGTTCCTGCGATTCAATATGAACTGACAATTGGTCTATGGATTGGAATACGAAATCCCTAAAATTAAGGGGTTTAAAATAGTATTCATTGCCTTCCACTCTTCTACCCGGCAGCCGCTCTGTCTTTTCTTTAAGTTTAATCGGATTTGAGCCTGTTGCAACTATTATCAGCCTGTCAATGTAATTGCTGTCTGCAATATTTTTAAGTTCAAGTACCCAGTCCTTTAGATATGTAATTTCATCAAGGAAAAGGTATAGTGTTTGTGCTTCAACATTTTGTTGTATAAAATTAGAGATCAGGTTGTGAAGTTCTTTCCTTGATGAAAGTCTGTCACAGGACATATACAATATTGTGCCACTATCAACCTCATTTTCAAGAAGACTGCGGATTGTTTGTTTTATGTAGGTGGTTTTCCCAATTTGTCTCATACCTCTTATTATGTAGATATTTCCATTTTTGAGATCGATCGGTTTTCGTTTGTATTCAATAAACGCATCATTTAATTCCTTAAGATGCCGATCGTAGTTATGGAACCGGTCTCCAAATTTCCACCATGAATTTTCTCTTGATATATCTTCAAATCGCATATTTGATAATTGTATTTACTAAATATAGCATTTTTGGTAAGTGCGATTACCAAATGTGCACAAATTTGGCAATTTGGCTTACCAAAAGAGTTCATTTGGAGTTTAATAAATATACTTATAACCCCACATTCATGAACAATATCATTTGTGCTGTTTTTCTTTCCGGGTCTTGGATGCAGCATTGGTTATCACTGATAAGGTTATATCGTTATCACTTTAAAAAGATACATATCACTGATAAGTTTATATATGTATCACTATATAGTGATATATACAAATGATAAATAAAAAATCGAATGAATTTGATAAAATCCTAGATTATACAAAGAATTATCTGGGAATTTCATCTGATTCCATAAATGCTGATGTAAGTACATTATATGAATATTATTCGATTGATCTCCCCCTTCGTCCAGATGTGGTACTGGAAGAGAATGGAACTATATATTTTATAGAAATAAAATCAAAAGCTACAGTCGATACAGTTGCAAGAATGAATCTCTTTCGTGCTCTATGGTCACAGAATGGAAGTACAAGAAGTATTCATTTAGTTATCGTTGCAAAATCATTTTCCGAGGGAGTAAAGCGAATAATAGACCACATGGATATTACTATGCTAAAGCTTCCATGGTCATTTAAACCCGATATTGAGAATAAATTTAGCGCAAAAACTCATCGAATAACATCGGATAAATCGTGGAAAATAGTATCTCGTTTATTGAAGGAGAAAAATACTTCAATACGGCAATTATCACTTCTAGAAAATGTATCATATGGATGGGCACACAAAACAATCCAAGCATTAATTCAGCAAAATATTGTGAAACAGGATTACAATTATGTAAGCATCTCAAATGTGGATAAACTACTGAATGGTGTTGCATGGGAACGTCCGCTTATGGGCCTTAAAAGTTATGAAGTCCAAATTTCTTTTAGTGAATCCATGCATGCAGCAAGAAAAATCACAGAAGCTTTTGCAATGCAGGATAACATGCCTGTGGGATTCACCTCATATACGGCAGCAACACTTTACACAGGTTATGGAGTACGGAATGATGCCGTTTATTTATACTTAAAAGATGAGCATATTGATTTTTTTCGAGAATTATTTGAATCTCACCAATTTGAACCTCAATCGGAAAATGGCATAAAGGCAATAATCTACCGACCTGACAGGGACGTTTTTCAGGATACTCAGGTAAAAGAGGACATCAGGATAGTGTCTGCATCACAAACACTTCTAGATTTAGCGGGAATGGGATATTCTGCAATGGACATTACAAAAGAAATGGTTTTGATGTATGATGCAATATAACCAAATGAGCAATATAGCCCGATTTTCTTTCGATGAATTGGATGTCATTACTCGGTATCTTCATGATAAAGAAGACCATGATAATCCGACGACTGTACTCATTGGTGGTTGGGCAGTTGATTCATATAACCCTTGGTTCGGATCAATCGATATAGACCTCATAACAAATAATCATACACGAGAGAGTTTAATGTATTATCTACGTGAAAATCGTGGTTTTATGCCATATAGGCTGGCGGGATTGCCAGCGAGTGTAAAAAAAGATACTGAAGCAGGTCCGGTGATTATTGATTTTGCAACTCGGCAAAGACCTTATCCTTTTGAAGGAGGGAATATAAAATTAGATTTCAGTATTCTTGACGGGAACACAGAAACAAGGACAATTCGAGGCGGCATTGAAATGGCAGTGCCAAATCTGGCAACATTACTTATTTTAAAATTGAAGGCAGTATGGGATCGCAATTATAGAATTGTTAATGGAACAAGTGATGATGTTGAATGGGAAACCGGGAAGCTTGTAAAAGATCATGCAGATATTCTTGCATTAATTGATTCCAATTATGGTGAGAATCAGATTGAAATCTCCGTACTGGGTGAATTATTAGAAAAGTATCCATTTCTCGAAGAATCTCTGACTTCAGTATATGATTCGGACGAAGGTATTGAGAAATATGGCAGAATGTCACAAAATGATGCTAAAAGTATCATTGACAAGATGATATCCTTAATTCATTAAAGGCAAACATTGCGACAATACACCCAATGCTCTACGATAGGAACATATATGCTAAAATAAGAAAGTGTTTTGAATTTTATATAATAGAAAGCCTCGGGTGGGATTTGAACCCACGATCTCGTCCTTACCAAGGACGCGCTATACCCCTAGGCCACCGAGGCACTCGAATAAGGTAGGGATGTGCTGCCATTAATACTCCGAATCAATTATGAATGTTTCGGTTGAGGGCGGAATCTCATAAGTCCCATCGATCATCCACAGGCATTTGCTCATTTATCCACATAAGCACATCACCATTGTGAACTATCCTGTATGAACGCGAAAGTACAGACTCGCACCCAAACAAACTCACACCTTTTACCATCTCGATCCCATCAAAGTCACGGCGCGTTTCAATACCATGCTCCCTCAAAATCTTCCCTATTGGAATGTCTGCACGCATCATGTCCTGGCGCACCATTTCTGGCATCCTGTCAATCGGAGCAAGGGATTTCGCATAAACGTAGGGCACACCGTCAGCGACCAGTGTCACGATGCGACAATTCACATCATCTCCAACATCAATATCGAAAAGAGATGCCATAGAATCATCTGCAGGTACTTGGTGTTGATCCTCAGTCACAACCGTGACATCATGCCTGGTCATGATCTCAAGCAGAAACGTCACCGAACCATCAGTTCCTGCACATACCCTCAGACATGTAGGGATGTCAAATTTCCTGAGTTTATCTAAAAAATCGGTATTCACGATGCTCACCGAGGTTAGATGTAACTACAGTGGTGAATAAGACACATCATTTGCTGACTTCTTTCTTAGCAGCCTTCAAGCGCTCTTTAGCCGGGAATCCAGTAGCTTTTAACAAGAAATCTCTATATCTTTTGTTCGAATCAAGAATTACCTTATCGTCTGTGACAGATTTATCATAAATCGGGTCCACAGCAAGTTTTTTTCCTTCAATCCATACTGCTAAGTTTGAGAACACGCCGTATGATGTCACAATCTTATCCCCTTCACGGGTAATCTCGCTCGGGAAATATTCTTCAAGAGCAGAATATATCCTTTCACTTTCAGGCGTGAATCCGCGTTTTATTTTATATTCTTGCATTGTAATCAACTAACCATTATTGTTAATGTGAATTAAAGTTTACTTAATCTTACTTTAGTATCAATTATATTTCACTACCATATTCTCCGTTAATCTCATATCAAATAAAAGCGATTAACCCACCTATACATAATACTGACATTAACACTAACAATTAACATTAATATTACATTATCCAAGGTGTTCGTAAATGGGAAAGACAATAGCAGAAAAAATAATCGGAGAACATGCCGGTAAAGAAGTATCAGCTGGCGAGATCGTTATTGCCAAAGTAGATGTTACGGCAGTTCAGGACGGAACCGGACCGCTTGCAGTCCAGCAACTTGAAAAGATCGGACTCGTTCAGGCACACAACCCTGAGCGCACGATTCTTTTTATAGACCATGCCGCGCCAAGTCCGCATAAAGACCTTTCAAATGCGCACAATATCCTTCGCGAGTTTTCAAAGAAAACCGGAGTAGTGCTCTCCGAGGTCGGAGAAGGCGTATGCCACCAAAGGCTTGTGGAATCCTACGTAAACCCCGGTGACATACTTATTGGTGCGGATTCTCACACCTGTACATCAGGCGCACTTTGTGCATTCTCAACAGGCATGGGGTCAACCGATGTGGCAATCGGTATAGCACTTGGTAAAACATGGCTTAGAGTGCCTGAGACATTTAAGATACATGTTACAGGAAAGTTCAATAAAGGCGTGTATGCAAAAGACTTGATTCTCTATATAATCGGAGAGATCGGTGCAGATGGTGCAACATACAAATCACTTGAATTCACTGGCGATACTATCGAGAACATGACAATGTCCGAACGGTTCACACTCTCGAATATGGCTGTCGAGGCTGGTGCAAAGACAGGACTTATCGCATCTGACGAAACCACCAGAAAGTATCTTGAACAGCAGGGACGCGGCGACAAGTTCAGACCTATAAAGGCAGACGAAGATGCAGAATATGAACTTGTTATTGAAATTAATGCAGCCGATATTGAGCCAATGGTCTCAGCTCCACACACTGTGGATAATACAAAGACCACAGGTGAACTCAAAGGCACAAAGGTAGATCAGGTATTTATCGGCACATGCACGAACGGACGGCTTGATGATCTTGAGATCGCAGCAAGAATTCTGGAAGGAAAGCAAAGGCATCCTGACACACGTCTTATCGTAACCCCTGCATCAAAAGAGATATATCTCCAGGCAGTGGAAGCAGGATATATCAGCACATTCATCAAAGCCGGTGCGGCTGTAATGGCGCCCGGGTGCGGCGCTTGTGTTGGCGTACACCAGGGAATATTGGGCGATGGCGAGGTATGCCTGGCAACCCAGAACCGTAACTTCAAAGGAAGGATGGGGAACACTGAAGGATTCATATATCTTGCGTCTCCGGCAACCGCAGCAGCATCTGCAATTGCGGGTGAGATCGTTGACCCAAGGGAGGTGCTTTAAATGGAAACAAAATTAAACGGAAGATCATGGAAATTCGGTGACGACATCAGCACAGATCTTATCGCACCGGGTCGCCTGTTCCACCTTCGGACAAATCTTCCCGAACTTGCAAAGCACGTATTGGAAGATGCAGACCCCGAATTCCCATCAAAAGTCCAGAAAGGCGATTTCGTGGTCGGAGGCAGCAATTTCGGGCTTGGTTCAAGCAGGGAACATGCTCCAACGATTATCAAAATTGCAGGTGTGGGTGCAGTTCTGGCAAAATCATTTGCACGAATATTCTACCGCAACGGCATCAATGTCGGACTTCCACTGTTGATATGCGACACAGATCAGATCGATGAAGGAGATGAACTGGAAATTGACCTATCAACCGGCACGATCAATGATGTGACAAAAGGTATCAAATTGACCTTTAAACCTCTTCCCGAGGTGATGATCAAGATACTACAGGACGGCGGACTTGCGGCACATATCAAAAAACATGGTGATTTTAATCTGGATTAAACAAGAATACAAACACATGAATGGGCGAATGGCGAATGCCCATTCTTATTTATTTAGTTTTACAATCATTTGTGATGCGATGCACCAAATGTTTTTATATAAGTCAAGGGCAATCTTTAACAATCCCTTGATTTCATTAACAAATAACATCATACAATTATCATAATAAACTTGAATCAGAGTTGATATTATAGTAAAATCAATCCAGCGAGTAAATCACAAAAATAGCAGGGAACAAAACACCGATTTTGTTGAATCTACAGCAGAACTTCTTGTCATCAAACCGGTGGGGTATCCGCTTAGTGGAATACTTGATGATGAACCTCAGGTCGAAG
>JAUSPM010000182.1 GCA_030655675.1 Methanosarcinaceae archaeon
GATTTATGATTGCAAGAGGTTAATTATTCGCCGGCCAGTCGGCGTTTTCCAAAATCCAGTTATTCCGATGAATATTAAACAAAATTTCACCGCAGAGCACGCGGAGAGCGCAGAGGGAAAATACAACTCTCTGCGACCTCAGCGCCCTATGCGGTTATTTTTTTATGACTGATTATCATGCAATTCAATTATTAGAAAATATCTTATATATTTGTCAAAATTGGTAGCATTGCCCACTCGATGTTAAAGCAAACCTCTTTTTTCCTATTACCACATTCACTGCGACATAGAGTCAGGTTAAAAACCAAAAATAGTTCTAAGTTCCTGTTCAAGATATGGCTGCATTGAACTGGTGTATCCGTGTGTGGAATCTGTAATATTGTACATCGCTTTTGACTCGCCTGCCTTTCCAAAAGTTTTTTGTGCCATCCCGTATGGAATTATTGTATCATTGAATGAATGAAGCATCACTACCCTGCGCGGCGAGATCTGCCTGATATACATATCAGGGTCAATTGATCTGTAGAATGTGTATGCCTCCATATCACTAACCCTTGCGGGATTGATCGAATCAGTATCATATCCGCTTGTACTGATCCCGATCACTCCTTTTATTGCAGGGTCAAGTGCAGTAGCGATAATTGCAAACCGTCCTCCGTTGCTTGAACCTATCACTGCGATATTGCCTGCATCGATCTGGGGCTGTGCGCGCAGAACGTCTGTTGCTTTGAGCACATCATAGACCATACTATACTCCACTGGTTCCATGCCTGTTTTGAACATCTCAAGGTCGCTCTGCGGGTCGATCCCGCCAAGATTTCGCTGGTCAAGTGCAATCGATGCATATCCCATACTTGAAATTATAGATGCGAGCCCCTGTTCATTCTCTTTTGTCACCCCTGCACCTGGCAAAAGCACCACTGCAGGAACTTTTGTATCAGATCCCGGGATCCTCAGCAGTCCATTTATGACTACATTTTGACTTTCAAATGAGACCAATTTGAGTGTATCGCTGGTCCCTGTATTGTCCATATCTGTGATGGAGTAGACGACATCTCCGCGTTTTGGATATGATATTAATCCCTCATCTGACATTGTCCATTCACTGGAATCCGGGGTTTGCAGGATTCCGTAGACTCCCCACAATACAAGTAGTAATACAAAAAAGAATGCTGTTTTGGTCTGGTTCATTATCTCGGCAATTATTTACCTTAAAAACAATCCTGACCAAATAAGTTATTTTATGGCCAGAGGCCAAAACTTGCGTTTAAAACTAAGATTGCAATGCCTGCAATGAGTCCAAATGCGACTACGGTTTTAGGTTGAACATGTATTGCCTTTTTGTCGGCATCATAATACCGCATAAGACCTGCTGATGACATAAGTCCGTCGCCACTTGATTTTTTTGCCATTGTTTTCTCCCTGTGTGATATATATAATAATCATGTTCAGTTTAATATTTGAAACAAATATTGCATCTAAACATTAGTAACTTTATGGTTAATTAATTCCATTCATGCATTATAAGGTTTAAAGGTTTGCGCCCATATTTTTTAATCAAATTCACATTTTAACTTCATCTATCATAAAAGGCGGCTCAAATACCCCTCGCTCTGTAATAATTGCACTGATATATTCCATCGGTGTCGCATCAAAAGCAGGATTGTACACCTCAACATCAAGTGGCGCAATTTGCTCTTTTCCAAAAAATCGCAGTTCATCTGCATCGCGCAATTCGATCTCAACACTGTCTTCCCAACCCTCAAAATCAAAAGTAGATACCGGTGCCGCCACATAGAACGGAACATCGTGCTCCCTCGCGATAATAGAGTGTGTATATGTACCGATCTTGTTGAACACCACATCCTCAGTTATCCTGTCCGCACCGACGATCACCTTATCCACCATTCCCTTGCGCATCACATGCCCTGACATCGAATCCGTGATAAGTTTGACAGGAATGTTATCCTGCATTAGTTCCCATGTTGTGATCCTGCTACCCTGATTGAGGGGGCGCGTCTCACATGCTATAACATTGATCTGTTTTCCGGCAGCAACTGCAGAACGTATTACGCCAAGCGCAGTTCCCCAATCAACACATGCCATCCTGCCCGCATTGCAATGCGTCATCACTGTGTCGCCATCATCCAGCAGTTTCGCGCCGTTCTCGCCCAGTTTCTTATTAATGGCAACATCCTCATCAGCGATATGCATCGATTCTGCAATTGTGACATCACGTATACCATCCACATCATAAGCATCTGAGACGGCGTGCATCACCCTATTTACGCCCCATGCAAGATTAACCGCAGTCGGACGCGTGGCTTTGATGGTCTTTGCAGCGACTTCCAAATCCTTGATCAGTGCATCCATTGTATTTGCACTGCTCAGCGTAGCAGCAAGTGCCATGCCAAACCCTCCTGCAGCACCAAGTGCAGGCGCACCACGGACGCGCAGTGATTTGATCGCTTCACATAAGCTGCCGAGTGTTTTACATTCGATGATCTTGTACTCATTTGGAAGTAAGGTCTGGTCGACCATTATTACGGTATTGGATTCGTTGTTCCAGTCTATTGTTCTCATGGTGATCACTATCAGGATTTAATGTTGAATGTTGCATAAAAATGTATTCAATTTTGGTCACATGGGTGTAATGATGTGTCGGTTGATTTCTTGTCGTAAAATATATAAGTTGTTAGTAAAGTAGTCTACTTATGAAACAACTATTTGTAAATCGTCATTCAGAACTGGCATTTTTAGAAAAGCATTTCTCAAGTCCCAATCCCGAGTTTCTTGTGATCTATGGCAGACGCAGGGTTGGAAAGTCCTGTTTGTTGGCAAAGTTCTCGAAAAATAAGTCCTGCATATATTTTCTCTGCACCAAAGACAGCGAGCAAGAAAATATCAATCGCATGAAGTCAAAAATGGCGAATATACTTGTTAGTCCTGTATTTGAAAAGTTGGAGATCAACAATTGGATCGAACTTTTCAAATATTTTTTTGAGTTCTACGACGGAACCAAAAAGATAGTGTTCATTTTTGATGAATTTCCGTATCTTATAGAATTGAAGAAGGGGGTAACATCTGTTTTCCAGCATATATGGGATGAGATGCTATCAAGCAAGAACGTAATGCTTATATTGACCGGTTCAAGCATCGGGATGATGGAAACTGAAGTGTTGGACTATCATTCTCCTCTTTATGGGCGACGAACGGGTCAGTGGAAGGTTACAGAGGTTGGTCTGGAACATTTCCATGAATTCTTGCCAAAATATAGCATGGATGACATTTGCAGAGTATATGGCGTGGTTGGCGGAATCCCTGCATACCTTGGGAAGTTTGATGCTGGTGCAGCATTTTTTGAGAATATAGAAAATCGTTTCATAAAAAAAGGCGAGTTCCTGAACGTCGAGCCTGAATTATTGTTAAAAGCAGAGTTCAGGGAGGAAAAAAACTATTTCCTGATACTCAAAGCATTGGCTCTTGGACATAACACAAACGCAAAAGTTGTTGCGTATACAGGTTTTGAAAAGGGAAATATTTCCAAATATCTGCACGTTCTTGAAAATTTGATAATTGTTCGCCATATTCTTCCAATCGGAAAACAACGAGGTGGCATCTACATTATAGAAGATCCACTATTCGCATTCTGGTTCAAATTTATCTATCCAAACAGGGATGATATTGAATTGGAAAATTATGGTGCCGTTGTCACAAAGATAAAGAGTGATTTTCCTTCTTACATGGGGCACAGGTTTGAACTTTTATGCGAAGACCTAATTCGAAAACATCATTTTGTATTGCCGATAAAGCCTACAACAATTGGAAAATGGTGGCACCGTGAAGAAGAGATCGATATAATAGCGAGGGATGAAGATAATCTGGATATCCTTTTTTGCGAAGTAAAATGGAAAGACCTTGGTAAAAATGAAACCCTGAAACTGCTTGAGAGTTTGAAGTGTAAATCTGCATTGATGAAATGGAGAAACGATGTCAGAACGGAATATTATTCCGTAATCGCTAAAAAGATCAATGGTAAAAAGGAACTTGCGGACCTGGGTTATTTTGTTTATGATCTGGATGACTTTAAATAGTTCTTATGGGCACGTAAATGAGTTGTCAGTAAAGTAGTCTACTTTACTAACAACAACCTCTGGCAATTTCCCACCCCTTATATATAACTCTTAACTCATTATATCCCAACAATGCCAAAACCCATGATAATACATGATCCGGTTCATAAAACGGTCATACTCAGTGAACTGGAACAAATGCTCATAAACACACGTCAGGTCCAGCGATTGCGCAAGATCCAGCAACTCGGACTTGCAGACGTGGTCTATCCTGGCGCCAATCATACACGTTTTGAGCATAGCATTGGTACAATGCATACTGCATCAATAATTGCAAATGCACTGGAACTTGAACCTTATGAAGTACAAAAGGTCAGGATCGCAGGATTGTTGCACGATGTTGGCCATTCAGCACTATCACTTGCTGTTGAAGGTGTGCTCAAACGGAATGTAAAATTCCAACCAATGATCGAAGGCAAAAAGGTCATCAAGCACGAGTCATTCACAAAGAGCATCATTAAAAACATATTTCCCCACGAGGGTAATATATGCCGTCATGTCGAAGCGGAATTTGGGGTTGATGCACACATATTCTTTGATGAGATCGCAAAGATGGCAACAGGGGATGCGCATTTACTTGACCGCCCATATCTTGGTCATATCATATCAGGTGACATAGATGCAGACAGGATCGATTTCCTTTTACGTGATTCATATCATACAGGTGTGTCACTCGGACTCATCGATGTTGACCAGATCGTCCAGAGTTTGATGATTAAGGACAATCGTATCGTACTCGGAGCATCTGAAAGTTCAAGTTATGGTGAGGATATGGCACTGACCGCAGCCGAATCCATGCTTATCGCACGCGCCCATCATTATACAGCGATCATACATCACCCAAAGACACAGGCAGCGCGTGTAATGTTGCTATATGCTCTTGAAGATGCGTTGTCAAATGTAGAAGAGAACGGTGGAAAGGATGCAGTGACTGCTGCTATGATCAAGTTCTTCACAGTGTATAATGACAATGACCTGCTTGGTTTCATAAAGGCAAATGGCAGTCCCAATGCTAAAAAGTTCATGACAAATATTCGTGATGGGAAAATATATGATCCGTGTGTGAGGTTTACCCAAAAAACATTGCCCCCGGTCACAAAAATGGCTCTATCGACAATCGCGCGTCATGGGGTCGCAATAAAGATGTTCGAGACTGAACTTACAAAAGGGTTGGATGATGTTTTGATAGACCTAAGCATAGCATCAGGAGTTCCAAAGAATACACGAGTTGCAATAAAGGATGATGAGTGTTTTTTCTATGACGAATCCGCACTTGCAAATGGATTGGTACGTGCAATATCACGCCAGATGTCATTGACAGCATTCGCACATCCGGATGCAGTTGTTGATGCTATTGAAATGGAATCAAAAATGCGGGTGCTTGTTGATGATATTTCTCCAAAACTTATCCGGTTCATTCGTGGTGAACAATACCTACCTATAGAAGGATTGTTACTTCTTATCTATGGTGTCCATGATATCTTTGAGGAAAAGGACGGCACCTATATTTCGATCCCACGAATACGTAACATCACATGGTTATACAATACTGTGGAATTATTTAGCAAGGAAGATGCATTAAAGAACCTGTTCGATTACGATTTTCACAAAAGATATGGATTTTCTTACAGCGAAAGGTTGTTTGAAGATCTGCAGATATTGGTTGCAATGGGTATTGTTGATGAGGATCTGCGGTACTACGAGACAAATGAACGTTTCAAACAACGGTATGAATATGTCCTTACAAGTGATGGTGTGGAATATGCGAGTTCGCTCAAGGATTCGTATGGACGTGAGTTTTCGGCAATTATGAAATATCTGGGCATGAATAAGCATTCAATACCACGGGATATTGTAAAAATGCAAGTCAATCGATATAGCAGAAAATGATATGATTATAATTATAATTATAAGTATAAGTATAATTTTAATTTTAATTTTA
>JAUSPM010000190.1 GCA_030655675.1 Methanosarcinaceae archaeon
TGCCACCTTCCATCTATTACATTGTTTCCATCTATCTGAATACTTTATATCTAGCGACATTATATGGTTGACTCGACACTAGAAGCAATTGAAAATTCGATGTACATATAGGGTAACGCCGCGCATGCGCGGGTTGTAGAATCGTTTTTATCACGCACCCATTAAACACTCTGTACCACAGTACTGCACCAGCTATACAAATACAAATATATTAAGCTGTGAAGGATGATCTTCACAGCCAGTTCTTTCTTTTGAAATAAAATATCATTGTGAGTGTTACCGAAATTATCACTATCCACAACATTGGATAACTCCAGCGCCAGCCAAGTTCTGGCATATATTCAAAATTCATCCCATATATTCCTGCAATAAATGTAATGGGAATGAATATTGTAGCAATAATTGTCAAGACTTTCATAACTTCATTCATTTTATTGCTGATAGTTGAAAGGTAAATATCAAGCATTCCCGATAGCATATCCCTGAATGACTCTATAGAATCCATTATCTGAATTGTATGGTCGTAAATATCTTTCATATACATTGTCGTAGTTTCATGAATAAGTGAGGATTCCCCTCTTTCCAGGAGGCTTATCACCTCTCTTACAGGCCAGATCGATTTACGTAAGAATATCATTTCTCTTTTCAAGCCATGTATGTCCTGTAAAGTATCAGTTGTGGGGTTCTCAAGAAGATCGTCCTCCATTAACTCGATCCTATCACCAAGTTTCTCAAGGATCACAAAATATCGATCTACAATTGCATCTATCAGGGCATAGGCAAGATAATCTGATCTCATTTTTCTTATGCGACCTTTGCCACTCCTAATGCGTCCTCTTACATGATCAAAGACATCTCCTTCCACTTCCTGGAAGGAAATAACGAAATTCTCGCCTACAATGAAACTGACCTGTTCGGCTTTTATCTCATCTTCGTTATCATCAATTTGAAGCATTTTTAAGACAATATAGAGATAATGGCCAAAATCTTCAAGTTTAGGGCGCTGGCCTGTGTTCATAATGTCTTCCAGGATGAGAGGATGGAGGTCGAACTTTTTTCCGATCTTATCGATTATTTCGGAATTGTGAATACCATTGATATTTATCCACGTGACAGTAGACGTCTCTTTGAAAGGGAAACACTCTTCCACTGTAGCGACTACTTCTTCATGTAGTTGATTTTCATCGTAGTCAATAATTGAAATCGTTACGCTCTCTGTCCTTTCTTTTCCTACATGCACAAGAGATCCGGGCGGAAGTCCAATTTTGTTTGATACTCTTTTTGTAAATCTGGAAATGGTCACAACCTCCTTAATTTGTATATAATTTTTAAAGATAATCGAGAAAAATCTCCTCTCGGTTGACTCAACTCGCAATACATATTATGAAATGTATTCAACCAGAAATTCCATATTTGATATATAATGTGTTAACAATTCTATTGTCATGG
The DNA here is from genome assembly GCA_030655675.1 of Methanosarcinaceae archaeon. Classification (GTDB taxonomy): domain Archaea; phylum Halobacteriota; class Methanosarcinia; order Methanosarcinales; family Methanosarcinaceae; genus Methanovorans. Next base: position 1,450 of record JAUSPM010000190.1, read on the forward strand.
TATATATTATCTATGACAGTTGTGGATGTGTGTAGTCTCGAATGATTTGATTTGATTTCGTTTTCTCATGCTGAGAAGATGAGTATATAAAGTCAAAGGTTTCGGGATTATGCACAATAAAATAAAAACTCCAAAGTACTTTAACTTGAGTGGCACCCACATAGACTAAAGGATACATTATTAATACAGGAAAATAATTATGTGACATTATTTATACCAAATATATTTCAGCGATAAATAATTAACATTGTTAGATTGTTGCTAATTAATATAATGTGCTCAATAGTAATGATTTCATATGTATAAATCTAAAAATATCAAGGGAGTCCTATGTTCGGTTCATATAATTGTCCTGTATCAATTGAAAAAGAAAATCTGTTGATCTCACTTGAGACAGAAGGTGATGTCAAATATTACAGGAGGGAGTGTCTTGACAATGAAGTTGAGAAAATTGTTCTGAACGGCAATGGAAACATACTTTTTAATCCGGTTGAGCCTGTGAATCTTCCAAAAGAGATAACCTCATATCTTCTCATAGAATTTGAACGATCTTTTATGGTAGAACCCGGAACAACAAGAAAAATTTATATCAAGTTCCCTGTTGAGGTGGGAGTCTTTATATCTGCTAAAAAAAAGTATGAGGTAATTGATGTTTTTACTATGGTGAATCAGAAGTTTATTCTGTATGGTGATCCAAGAAGCGGAATCATATGCAAATACTGGTTGAGTGATGTTTATTTCTCTTTACCATCTGCAGATCCAATGCTTGAAGGTGTTATAGAATTAGAAATAATGAATACTACAATTCACTGGGCGGAATTGACCAGAGTTGTTTTTAATGCATATGCAATGAAGATCTACTATGGTGATGACATTGTTTCTATGAAAGCTAAAATGAAGATAATGGCAGGGGAAATAGCAGAAACGGATTTTGTAAATTCTCCTATTAACAAGGGCATGAAGAAGTCTGTAGAACTTTACACTACAAGAAGAGTAGTTGCATTAGGTACGAAATTTCTCATGGAGAAAGGTCTATGAACGTTACTGATCCTACGGCAGTGGTTTCCAGCATTAGTGCCATAGGTATTAAGGTTCTATTGTCTATAGCGACTATCATAATTGCAGTTGTGATAGGAAAAGTGATCTCTATTCGTCTTCGTAGATCTCTAAAAGAGAAGATCAACAAAGGACACCTGGATATAATTATCAAAATTGTCCAGTATAGTTTCATTATTTTTGTACTCCTGATATTTGTGCTCCCTATTCTTGGGGTGCAACCCTCAAGTTTGCTTGTAGCCGGGAGTATAGCAGGGCTGGTAATAGGTTTTGCAAGTCAAAGCATAGTAAGCAACTTAATATCCGGGCTTTTTCTTATGATCGAGCGGCCAATAAAAGTTGGTGATAATGTTAATATAAATGGGATATTGGGAATTGTTGAGGATATTAGTATAATTTCAACTATAATACGAAATTATGATGGATTGTATATCAGGATTCCAAACGAGGCAGTTTTCACAAATACAATAACCAATTATGTCGCAAATGTTGCCAGACGTTTTGAGTACGTTGTCGGGATAAGGTACAGCGATGATGCTGATAAGGCTATAGGGATAATAAAAGAACTTATTGAAGCACATCCTTTTGCCCTTAAGAGCCCTGTACCACAGGCTTTTGTAGATAATCTGGGGGACAATTCAGTCAATATAATTGTGAGGATCTGGTCTCCATCCACTGAGTGGTATGGGGTTAAAATGGAGTTATTGTGGGAAATAAAAAAAATCTTGGGCGAAAACGGGATCGAAATTGCATTCCCGCAGCGCGTTATGTGGTTTGCAAATGAACTTAAAAAAGAAGTGGATTAAAAAAGAAGTGGATTAAAAAAGAAGGGGAATTAAACTCCTTCTCCACTTATAATATTTAATTTTGGTGTTTTGATCGAATTTTTTGAAAATTCTTTTAATGTTCTTCGCGTCACATCGGATTCGAACTCAAATTCATATCTGAGATCATTTACATAAGATTTTGCACGCAGGCACTTGTAGTAGGGATGATCTTTTATTAGAACTGTGTAGGGGCGCTTTTTAGATATGAATACATATTTTGATGTTATTAATGCCTCTTTTAAAATTTTCATCGCTAATTCTGTATCCGAATCATGATCTATGTACAGATCGATAACTTTCATCATTTCCGGATTCCCGGAATTTGCGCTTGCTACCGATTCGCTGAAGATTACAAAATTTGGTATTGAAACGAGGTTGTCATCAGGCGTAATAATTTTTGTAGCACGTATCCCGATGTCACTGACTTCACCATAGTCATCTCTTATCTTGATTTTGTCTCCCATCTGATATGGCTTCTCAAGTGTGATCACGATCCCGCCTATCACATCAGCAAATAGGTCCTTAAGTCCAAATCCAATTCCTGCGCCCAGAAGTCCACCAAAAATAATAAGTTGATCAGAAGATAGTTCTAGTACTTTATTCAGGATATAATAAATCGCTATGCCATAAATTGAGAATTTCAATAATGGTATTGTCATTTTCACATTTATCCTGTATATACCAGCATTTTCTGAAAGCCATGTGAGGATAAAAGTGATTATGCGGATGAGGATATATGCAAATATGAGTATGAATATAGAGAGTAGGATTGTTCCTAGATCGATTGAAGGCAGATCAATTGGGGGTGGGTCAATTGAGGTGTTATTTATTGCCATTTACCACACCAGCCTCAATTTTTTCAGGAATTCAACTATACTTTGCAATGCTTCTAACTTGATCATAAAATTATTATTAGAGATTGTTATTAGATCCTGTTTTAATAAGGTGAAAATAATGGAATCGATTCGGAAATCCGAACCGACGATTTCTACCAGATCATCTCTTTTGATTGATTTCATTGAAAGTATAATACTCAGAATAAAAGCTTCATTATAATCAAGATCGATATTGAATGACAGTTTCTCTATCATACTGGGTTTAATGATTGGATATTCGATGCTTTTTTGCCAGATGATCTCTGCAATCCCGGGATTCCCATTTGAAATATGGTGTATTTTTCCAAAAATAATATCCTGGACTGTTATATTCTCCTTTTTTTTACTCAGTCTAATTTTCAGGATATCACGATTTATCTTAATATAAGGGATATTAATGGGTTTTTTAAGTGGCACCATATTAAGGGGATACTTCATAAGTTTCACAAGTTTATCTTTTTTAATTGCAATATCATCAACAAATTGTATTTCATCTTCTTTGTACGTGGACAGTAAAGATTGTTTGATATCATCCACACTGAATTTTGACAGTTTTATCTGGATCGGGAATATTTTGCTGATATTAATCGCAGCATCAAGATAATTCCATGAATATGCGTTCCATGTGGTTATGAACATATTATCCGAGGAAACAACTGTTTTTAAGAACTCATCGAGGATATCAAAACCACCGATCCTGCGCTTGTAAAGGAATTCACAGTTATCGAATATCACGATCTGATTTTCATTTTCAACTGCAAATTCACTTATATCTTTTACATTTGACAAGAAAGATACTTTTGTTACATTTTGCATATTCATTCTTTCGATCTCATCCAACAGTGTGGTCTTTCCCCCGAAAAGTTCTGCTATGATTGCAATATTTTTCTTTTGTCCGGATCTAAAACTATCTATGGCTGTCTGTATCTCTGCAAATTGATCTTTAAATCCGATCATTTCATGTTTATCATTTATATTGTCATTCATGGTTGGATTAAATACAAGTGCACTTAATTAGGCAAACTATCACAGTCCCAAAAGTTTAGTTCATAAGAAATAATTACTGGTAACAATATATGCTTTGCTATTATTGGCAGATCAATAATCTTCCACTTTATCCGAATGAAGCAGAAGAATCCTTCCTCGCTGCATAACGGTAGCGATTTTGTTCAAATATCATGTATGATATTAAATCTCACCAAACCCTCTTCTTCGCCTCCCTTCTCTTATGCAGGAATTTCTCGAATTCCACAATGAAAAACACCGTGCTGGATACTCCTATAATCCACGCCCAGTCCTCCAGTCCCAGAGGAGCGGTCTTAAACACAGTATTCATTACCGGATGATACGTGATAAGCATCTGCAATCCAATAACAATCGCTGTGCCAAGTAGCATGAACTTGTTGGAGAACAATGAGCCTGTCACATAGTCATAAATGGACTTGGAATTATACAAGTAGAATATCTCAAAGAACACAATGGTGTTTAGTGCTATCGTGCGGGCTGTATCAAGTCCTCTGCCATTGTTATCTAATTCAAAGAAGAACAACAGGAAGGTGGCAGCCACCATCAGCAGGGATACAAGCACAATTCTCCACTTTATTACTGGCAACAGAAGCGGCTCATTAGGTCTGCGGGGAGGCCTGTTCAACAATCCCTTCTCCTTTGGTTCCATGACAATTGAGACCCCAAGCCCTATTGCAGTGATGGTGTTTATCCACAGGATATGCAAAGGCAAAAGTGGAAGCGTGAACCCAAACAAGATGGCTGCCAGTATCATAAGCCCTTCCCCGGCATTGGTTGGCAGGGTCCACAGTATGATTTTCTGGATCTTGCTGTACACGTCCCGCCCTTCCTCAACAGCAGAGACTATGGATGCAAAATTATCATCAGCAAGCACCATATCAGACGCCTCCCTGGCAACCTCGGTACCGGAGCGCCCCATGGCAATCCCTATATCAGCAGTCTTCAATGCTGGAGCATCATTGATGCCGTCACCTGTAACTGCCACAATCTCTCCTTTAGCCTGCAAAAGCTGGACGATACGGAACTTGTGCTCAGGTGCAGTTCTGGCAAATACCGAAACAGTATCCAGCGCTTCAGTAAGCTGCTCATCAGTCATCTTCTCAATATCGCTGCCGCCCAGTGCGCCTTTTGTCTCTATGCCAAGTTGGGCTGCAATACTCTGGGCTGTTTTTAAGTGATCGCCTGTGATCATGATGACCCGTATGCCCGCAGTCTTGCATTTCTCGATAGAACGCTTAACCTCTTCCCTGGGCGGGTCGATCATACCCTGCAATCCCACAAAAACCAGATCATGGATATCCTCTGGCTTTATTTGTTCAACGTCGGCTCCCACCCTTTTGTATGCCATCCCGATGACCCGCAGCCCTTGTGCAGCCATCTCCTCTGCGGCCTTATGAACACTTTCAGCATCAAGCATACCACTATACTCATAATTGCACAGCTCCATCATCTTCTCAGGCGAGCCTTTCACATAGATCATCTTGTCGCCTTCAGAATCCACATGCAGTGTTGCCATGTATCTGGTTTCTGACTGGAATGGTATGACATCAAGTCTTGGCATGTGAAATTTTCCAGCCTTTAAACCAGCTATCAAAAGCGCTCCCTCTGTGGGGTCGCCATCTATCCCGTTATCCTCTAAAATGGATGCATCATTGCATAGCATACCAACTCTTAAGGTCTCGATCAGTGCAGGATTGCTTATGGGCTCCATTCTTAAGTCATTCAGGATGAAGTTTCCTTCAGGTACGTAACCTGCTCCTGTGACGTGATACTTTTTCCCTGACGTGTATATTTCTGTCACAGTCATCTGGTTTTTTGTTAGTGTTCCTGTTTTGTCAGAGCATATGACCGTGGCCGAACCCAGAGTTTCCACAGCAGGCATTGTGCGTATAATGGCATTTTTGGATGCCATTGCCTTGATGGCGATTGCAAGTGAAATGGTAATAAGTGCAGGGAGACCTTCTGGGATTGCTGCTACTGCCAGGCTGACAGCGGCAAGGAATATCTCCACTGTCTCCATCCCCCTGAGGATGCCGACCACGAACGTGAACAGCGATATCAGCAGAATAACCACTGAGAGGATTAAACTTAAGCTTGCAATCTTTTTTACAAGTGGTGTGGCCATATCACCACTATGCCTGATAAATTCGGATATCTTGCCTATTTCGGTATCCTTTGCCGTTGCAACAACAATACCCCTGCCCAATCCCTGAGTTATCAGGGTGCCTGCAAAGAGCATGTTCTTCTGGTCAGCAGGCGGGATGTTCTCCTTTTCAATAGGGTCAGTAATCTTTTCCGCAGCCATGGATTCTCCGGTCAGCAGGGATTCATCCGCCCTTAGATTTTTCACATAAAAGGCGCGCAGGTCTGCAGGCACCCTATCACCGGCTTCTAACAGAACGACATCGCCTGCAACCAGTTCCCTGCTGTGTATTGTCCGGCGCTGGCCGTTTCTGATGACACTGGCCTCGGGCACCAGCATCTTTGCAAGGGATTCAAGGGCACGCTCGGCTTTATACTCCTGGATAAAACCGATGATGGCATTGGCAAACACAACCGCCAGAATGACTGTCATGTCTGCATATTCCTTTAAAAAGAACGTCACTATTGCAGCGGCGATCAGTACATATATCAGCGGGCTTGCGAACTGTTTCAGGAACTTGTATACAGGTCCGTGCTCCTTTTTTGGCTCGACCTCATTGTATCCATCCCTTACAAGCCTGTTTGCCGCTTCTTGCTGGGTGATGCCTTCCAGACTGCTCTGCAAAAGTGAAATAATTTCATCTGCAGGAATATGATACCACTTTACCTCGCTCACCATGTAGTATAAGAGGAAGTCAGATTATTAATATCTTTTTGCAGATTAATTGAAAAAAAGTTGTGGGTGGTTGTATTGAAGTGATATGATATGTTATTGTAGAATCCAGATATATTCTATTTGTGTTCCAAGGTCATTCCGATAGAAAAGCATATATTGTAATTTGTAGTTATTTCATTATTACATTATTTTGTTTTTAGACTATAGTTTTATTGGAGTTATCATGAATCAAAAGAAATTAAAAATATTTGTATTAATTTAACTGTCAAAATTGGACTATTAGTGATTTTCAAAATTGGGAAGATGGCGTATAAAATATATACTGTTAAAAATTACAATGGGAACTCCATATGAAAAAAGAAGTAATGAAAAATCTAATAATGCTACCTGTAAAATTACTTGCCTCAGTAATTGCCTTAATGATACTGATAAGGTTCTTTTATGTTTTTTTAAGTTTCATGCAGAACCCTTATGTTGAAGATATTTATTTCCCCTACTCTGCTGTGAAATATATTCTAACGTCATTGATACTGCTTGAACTTTTTATACTAACACTTCATTTTATAACCGACGAGGTCATTGATCCTAATATAATCATTATAATTGTCATGACTGTCATCGGAAGGGATATAATTGTCATGGATTTTAGCGAATTAGATTACAAAAATATTATTGCAATCGGGTTTTTATTTGCCATCACAATAGCAGGCCTCTATATTATGAGGCTAAAAGAAAAATAATTTTCGTGCATCAACATTTATGCTTTCGACTTTAATCAGTGTATCATTATTCTCCAAAACCATATTTTATTTGCAATATGGACTTTTCCGCTACTGTTAACGAACCAAAAAAATATTTACGTGAAACGGCCCATGTTCATGGCAATTCTTTCAAAATAAGTATATAGAATCAAACACAAATCTTAGCACAGGAGTGGGAAAATGACACAATTCAATAAAGGGATCGATAAAAAAGATCGGATAATAGCATATTACTCAATGGAAATAGGGCTTGATAATCGCATTCCAACATACAGCGGCGGACTTGGCGTGCTGGCAGGAGATACTATACGGTCATGTGCAGACCTTGGCGTGCCTATAGTGGGGGTCACATTATTGAGTGAAATGGGATATTTCTACCAGAAACTTGACCCCGATGGTAACCAGATAGAAATGCCAGTATCCTGGAATAAAGACAACTTCCTGACACTTCTGCCTGCAAAAACGAACCTGCACATACAAGGGAGAAATGTCACAGTGCAGGTCTGGCAGTATACCGTAACAGGTGTGGGGGGTGCTACAGTTCCAGTATACCTGCTTGATACAAACATTGAGGGAAATTCAGAATACGACCGCGCCATCACAGGCTATCTGTATGGCGGAGATCTGCGGTATCGTTTCGCGCAGGAAATGGTGCTCGGGATTGCAGGGGTCAGTATACTCAAAGAACTGGGTCATACCGGCATAAGGAAATATCACATGAACGAGGGGCATGCCGCTCTGTTGACCCTGGAATTGCTGGAGCGAGACAAGGCCGACAATAATAAGCCAGCCTATGACCCACACAACGTGAGGAAGATGTGTGTTTTCACCACCCATACACCTGTTCCTGCAGGTCATGACAAGTTCCCGTCCAGTATTGTCCGGGATATGTACGGCAATATCTCACGCTTTGATATGGATGATGAAATACACACAGACGGCATGCTGAATATGACACTCCTTGCATTGCGTATGAGTCGCTTTGTCAATGGTGTGGCAAAGAAACATACTGAAGTCTCAAGAAGCATGTTCCCTGGATACAGTATAGATTCAATCACAAATGGGGTCCACTCCTCTACCTGGGTATGTGAACCATTTGCAAAATTATATGATAAGTACATGCCAGGATGGCGAACTGATCCATTCACTCTTCGATATGCCCTCAGCATACCAAATCCTGAGATATGGGATGCTCATATGGTGGCGAAAAAGAGATTGATCAATAAAGTCAACAATCTGACCAACGCAGGAATGGATCATGATGTATTGACTATAGGATTTGCACGACGGGCAACCGCATATAAACGGATGGAACTACTGTTTCATGATGTTGAGAGGCTGGTTCGTATCAATAACAACGCGGGTGAGATCCAGATAATCTTTGCAGGCAAAGCCCATCCTGCCGATTTAGGTGGAAAGGAAACCATCAGACGCATCCATGACCGCATAAAAGAATTGAGTGGTAAGATAAAGATAGCATATCTTCCAAATTATGATATGGATCTTTCAAAATTGATGATCTCCGGTGTAGACGTATGGCTGAACACACCGCAGAGGCCCATGGAAGCATCAGGGACAAGTGGCATGAAGGCATGCCATAACGGTGTCCTAAATCTCAGCGTGTTTGATGGCTGGTGGCTTGAAGGGTATATAAAAGGCGCTACCGGATGGGGTATAGGTCTAAAGCCCACTGATATAAAAGAAGAAATAGTAACTGATAATGCGGCGGATGCAAGTGATCTGTATGATAAGCTCGAACATGAGATAGTACCCATGTTTTACAATGACAAGCCAAAATGGATGGATATGGTATGCCACAGTATTGCGCTTAATGCATCGTTCTTCAATACACACCGGATGATTCAGCAATATATCACAAATGCGTATTGTCACTGATGAGGCATTCTATCTTGTCTTGTGAACTACTCCCATTTGCCGCTATGCGGAGAGAAATAAGTATTCTGTTTCATTTCCCGTTTGCCCAAAGATTTTATATGTTGCAAAACTAATAAAAAGGAAAAATATCGTTATCAGGAGTCAATTTATGGCCATCCTTAATCAAGAACAATTATACTTGTTTTATAAAGATATACTATTTTTTATTGTGATCATAGTAGCTGCCATAGCACTCGTAACAATATCACGCACCTTGATAAATAAGACAATGAAATCAAGGAATCCGTATTTTGCCGCACACATAAAGTATTATGCATCTATACTGATATGGACAGTGGCCATCATTCTCGGTATAAAGCAAGCGGGAATCTCAACAGATATTCTGATACTGCTAATAGGGCTTGTAGGTGTCGGTTTTATTGTTTCTGCATCATACGTTCTCCAGAATTTTGTATCCCGCACATTCCTGAATATGCAGATGCAATATAAGACAGGCGACATAATTTCAATAAAAGAGTTCAGTGGAAAAATAATTGAAATAACTGACCTCAATACTGTCCTGCTGGATAACGAAGGCAACCTTGTGGCAGTTCCCAATGTCCTGTTCCTGAAGGAAATATGGATCAAGCATAAATTGTCTGGTTATGAAATGACGCTTCCGATCATCATAAAAAAGGAAATCGACGCAGTCAGTTTCGAAAAGGAATTACTGGATTCAATTAAATCAATGAAAAAATATTTCAAGAAAGAACCAGGGGTTGTCACCACAAAGATGGGAGATAAGATAACAGAACTCACGTTGACCCTGAATCTGAAAGACCCGGAGAAAAAGAGCATCGTAACCGTGGAGGCAAACGAAATTCTCGGTAGGTTGATAACACAATTCACCGAGAATACGGAAAAAGAAAAAAGTGAGACCCAGATAAAGGAGCTTAAGGACATATCGCAATGAACACTAAGGTGGAACTCAGCCGTGAGATGGGCGTCATAAGCGCCATGATGATCGGCGTAGGAGCAATGATCGGGGCCGGAATATTCGTTCTCACAGGTATTGCAGCAGGAACTGCAGGCCCCGGACTGATGCTTGTTTTCCTCCTGAACGGAATAGTGACCATGTTCACTGCCATGACGTATGCAGAACTGAGCTCAGCCATCCCGGAAGCAGGTGGAGGATACATGTGGGTCAAACATGCGCTGCCCAGTATCAATGGGTTCCTGAGCGGCTGGATGAGCTGGTTTGCCCATGCGGTGGCAGGCAGCCTGTACGCGCTGGGTTTCGGGGCATATTTCGGTCTTTTGCTTGCAAACTATAACATATCAGTCTTCGGATTATCCGAGGCAGGTCTGACCAAGTTCCTTGCAGTTGTCATTGCACTGGTCTTTATCTATATCAATTACAGGGGGGCATCCGAGACAGGGAAAATTGCCATAGTCATAGGTGTTTTGAAACTGGTCATACTCGGGATCTTTATCGCATCCGGCATTTACACTATGTACTACAGCCCGGACTGGTTCTCCAATTTCAATCCGTTCCTGCCCAATGGATTTGGCGGTGTGTTCATGGCCATGGGCCTGACATTTATCGCTTTTGAAGGGTATGAGGTGATAGCCCAGACCGCAGAAGAGATCAAGGATCCTAAAAAGAACCTGCCTAAAGCTATTTTTCTCTCGATGGTTGTGGTCATACCTATATACCTGCTGGTGGCATTCGTTTCCATTGGTGCTCTGGACACGGATATTCCGACCTGGCAGTTTCTGGGGCAGCACAAGGAACTGGGGCTGCTTGAAGCTGCACGCCAGTTCATGCCCTTCGGCACTTTTTTGTTGCTTATAGGCGGACTCATCTCTACCATGTCAGCCTTGAACGCCACAACATTTTCCTCAACCCGCGTATCCTTTGCAATGGGGAGGGATTTCAATTTACCCAGTATCTTCAAAAAGATCCATCCGATACGAAAAACCCCGTATTCTGCATTATTCATTTCAGGTGCCCTGATAATTTTCATGGCTGTCAGTCTTCCAATTGAGGATGTGGCGAGTGCTGCCGATATCATGTTCTTGCTCCTGTTCATGCAGGTCAATATAGCGGCAATAGTCATTCGTAAAAAATTCGGACATGAACTTGAATACGGCTATAAGATGCCTTTTTTTCCGCTCATCCCCATACTTGGAATAATCACCCAGTTATTCCTTGCAGTCTACATGTTCAAATACAGCCCCACTGCCTGGTATGCAACAATTATCTGGATTGCGATCGGTTTTTTCATTTATTTTGGTTATTCCATCAAAAAAGAGGAGGTTGAAAAAGGAAAGATCGCAAGGATGGTCACGCCGGGTGATTTCCGGGTTGTGGTCTCGCTTTCAAAACTGGAGAATGTCAGACCCCTGGTGGCCATAGGGTCGGCAATAGCAAAAGCACAGGAAAGCGAGGTTGTTGCATTGCATGTGATAGGGGTTCCCCACCAGACATTCCTTGAAACAGGGAGTAAGTTCATCGAAAATTCACAGCCAATACTTGAAAAAGCAATAGCGACCGGTAAAGAGTTTGATGTTCCTGTTGTTAAGAAGATAGTGGTCTCGCATGATATTTCGGTAGCCATCCTTGATGTCGCAACCTCTGGAAAAAGCAATATCATATTGATGGGGGCAACTGATAAGTTGTTCAGGGGAAAGGTCAAACAGAGCATCCCACATAAGGTGATGCGAAAAGCCAATTGCGATGTGGGGATATATTTCGCCAAAAACTATCTCAATGTAAAAAGGATACTGATCCCGATAGGACTTGGCGAACATTCTTACCGGGTTGAGATCGCCGAGAAACTCATGAACTTCTTTAATGCAGAGTTGACGCTTTATACCGTGGTAAAAGATGAGGGATTAATCTCGGTAGCAAAGGCAAAACACGAGGAAGCGGCTAAATTGGTGGAGCGCAAGGTCAACAGTGAGGTTGAGGTTGCATTGTCCATTGAAAATGCGGTATTGGAAAAGTCGAAGAATTATGACCTTATGATAATGGGTCCATCGACTGAATGGGTAATGCATGATGTCCTGTTCGGCTCCCTTCCCGACAAGATCACAAGGGAATCAAAGTGTAATGTGCTTATCCTGAAACAGCCTGAGCAGCATGCAGAATCATGGCTGGGGATGATCTATGGCAGGATCAGAAAATAGATTGCATGCATGAATTTACTATGACGGAAGCCTAACCCCCACAAAACAGCGAAGGGGCAGAATATTGTGCTTAATAAAGGATATAATATTTCATCTCATATCGAAGTTCTAATTTCATTATCCTATGACCTTTGCAGATACGCTGCTGCAGGGAAGCCGAGTAAGGATGGGAGCCAGAATGAGAAAAGTCGGTAGATAAGGATTACTACGACTACTACAGGATTCGGTATTCCAAGTCCTGTATACATTGCAGCCATTGTGCCTTCGACAACTCCAACACCGCCGGGGATCAAAAATGCCATTTTTCCAAGCAACATGGGCATGCCATAACCAGCCAGCAGAACACCTGGTCCTACCTGATGACCGGCTGCAATAAAGAGGAAATACAATGTCAGAATATCGAAACCTACGTTCATACATGCTCCCAGCAGTGGACGCTTCCAGCCACCATCAGACAGCGCATCCCATGCTTTAAAAAAGCGTCTCATGGTATCTTCAGTATCAGTTGCTTTATACGGCCTCTTATTTATCCTGGCCCAACGTCCTGCTATCCTGATAACCAGTGAAGTAAGCTGTAAGCGATGTCTAATGCCCCATATTATCACACTGATAAATATGAGTAGCAACAGCACGATCAGAATAAAAAGAATTGTTTGTGAGGTTGTAAGTTGACGTATGATAAGTAAATAGACCAAACCTACAAATGTCACAAATACCATTGTAATATTGTTTAATATGTATGGCAAAGTGCCTGCCAATCCCGCACCTTCTGAACTGACTCCCTTTTTGCGTACCCATCGATAGGTGGCCGCAGAATTGCCTAATGCACCCCCGGCCACCAGGCCAATACTAGATGCAGCGAGAGTTATCACTATTCCAAAAAGGATCGATATACGCTGATTAACAATAGCCACGATCGAATGTAACTGATAACCGCTACCCATATAACTGAGCATTTGTGTCATAGTAGCCAAACCTACAGCCCATATAGCCATTGATTGAATAATTTTAAGTGAATTTTCTAAAGATGTGAGTTGGGGCAGGATCAGATGCACAGCAAGCCCCAGTATGATTAACCGTGGTAGGTAGCGACCTATCCGTAAAGTCAATGGGGGAATGAAATTCGGTTGCGAAGATTTATTGGTGGATTCGTTCATAGATAGCATTTCCAATATTTTATCGAGTTAATCTTGTGTGTTGTTATTCTTGTAATACTTTTGCTTCATGAGTTTTGACAATATTTAATTACTTTAGAGTTAATGAAATAATCATATAATTTTGCTGCTTTTTATGTGGATTTTTAACAGCAAAACTAAAATATGGAGGTACAAATTTGATAAGAAGATTTTTGGTTCTATTTATGCTGGCAATAACAACCGGTTTATTGTGGTTTGTAAATTACAGTTATCCAAATATGTATCTCGAAAAAGGATTTTACACTTTTTTGGCTTTGACTGTAATTCATATATTATTCAAATTTGTTTTTGAACAAGCTGTTAGCGGAAAAATACATGACTCAAAAACAAGATACTCTTTTAAAAAAACAATCTCTTCTTTATACCTCGTATTCCTCACTTTGGTCGTGCTAAGGATATGGGTGGAAAATACGCAGACCCTCATGGTTTCGTATGGGATCATTGTCGCTGGAATCGCCGTAGCACTACAGGATCTTTTCAAGAATTTCATGGGTGGAATTATACTTTTTGTGACAGGTATTTATCGCGTTGGTGACAGGATCGAGATCGGATCCAAAGTTGGTGATGTGATCGATATCAGTACCCTATATACCACATTATTTGAGCTGAGGGAATGGGTGCCATCAGACCAGCCCACAGGTAGATTGACCACAGTACCCAACGGATACATATTATCCAGTATGGTGAACAATTATACTAAAGATAACAATTTCATCTGGGATGAAATAGAGATCCCGATCACATATGCCAGCGACTGGAAGAAAGCAATGTCCGTTATACTGGATATTGTAAACACAGAGACAAATCGATTTTCAATGCAGGCTGAAAAGGAAATAGCAATACTGGAAGAAAAATATTATCTGCCCTCCAGGTCTGTAGAGCCTGCAATTTTCATGAAAATGACAGATAACTGGATAACATTCAATATAAGATATGTGATGGATGTAAGACAAAGAAGAGCATATCGCAATAAATTGAGCCAGATGCTTCTTGAAGAGATCAATAAGCACGACGATATTAAACTTGCCTCAACAACTCTGGATATTACTGCCTTCCCTGAAATAAAGATACATCATGATGAAGATGAACTGCGGTTATAGTCGTGGCGCTGTAAATACGCTCAGAAGGCATGAATGATCATGTTGCTCCACAATAAAGTTAAATATTATTAGCAATGTTTTCTAATCGGTGATTTACATGGGATTAAAAGAAAGTTTAGAATCAACATTGTTTGCAATAATCGCATCCGCATTATTGATAATAGTGACAATTGTATACTTCGGAATAACCTTATGGGTTGTAAAGGTCGGAAGCGAGATGTTCTTCGGCCCTGGACTGGAAACAAATTATGCTGTGCTAGCAGCGGCATTGTTGTCTGCGAGCGGTGTTTTGGGTGGAGCTCTTAAGGAAAATGTTATAATCGCGTAATATTGGCAAAGTTCCAATATCTATTTGTTTCAATGAATATGTAAAATGCATATGCGGCTACATATTCATTTTTTTATTTTGTTTTACTTCATTTTATTGATCTTTTAAGGTATTTTTTCAATGTTTATATCACCTAACACCTGTGGTCAAAAAAAAGCAAGTAAGAATCCATTAATTCAAAATCTCGACCCGATAAAGATATCGTTTCAAAGTGAAAACACAAACGGCCATCCATTTTGGGATGAACTCTTAAAAACTATCCTGAAACAGAAGGGGGTATATCTAAAAAATGCGGAAAAAATTGGTGCTGGCAATCTGATTGCCAGCTACTCGATAATGTAGGTCACCTGGATGGACAGCGTGACTTTGGACTCGCCTGGAAGTATTGGCGTGGCGGCTCTTTCATACATTGCAGCCTCCATGTAAATCGGCTGTGGGTACCCTCCATCAATTATAGAAGATGCCTTTACCCCAACTATCCTGACATTGAGACTGTCAGCCATTTTTTCTGCCCTTGCTGATGCATCATTTGCTGCGTCTATCACAAGTTCATCCTGAAGTTGCTTTTGCTTTTCATCGGATACTGTAAATGATACACTACCGATTTGATTGGCACCAGCAGCCGTGGACCCGTCAATGATATCACTGAGTTTGTCAAGTTTTGTGGTGGTTATCTGTACGTTATTTAATGCTGAATATCTAACTATGGTTGGTGCACCTACCACCGGATATTCGTATACAGGCTGCACTGACAGGTAGGATGTTTGAATTTCTTCATCCTGTAATCCCAGTTTTCTAAGCTCACTTATCACCGCGCTCATTGCAGCAGCATTTTGATCAGAAGCTTCTTTTGCAGTATTTGCATCTATTATTACGCCCACGCTCATAGACGCTGTGTCAGGCGTTGTAGTTGTAGATGCAGATCCGGATACTGAAATTGTGCGATCTGCCTGTCCTGCTCCGGTAGGGCCATATATTATATTATTAGTTCCAATTGCGTATAAACAGGCTGCAATCAACGTTACGGCAACCGCAAGAATAACAACTAGTGTGTATAATTTCTTATTGAATGCCTCTTCTTGCATAGTAATAATCCTCCTATTCTCTGGCATGCCGTCCAGTTTATTGAATAGTTGGACGGCAATCTCCAGAATCTATTATCTATATGATGTCCCCAATTACACCAGGCTTATCTAGCCATGATATTATTTCTTTATTCCAAGGATGGTTTCCCACTCATCAGCGTGCCTTTCTTCATCTGAAAGGATTTCCTCAAGCATAAGTCTGGTTGTGGGATCGCCCGCTTCACTTGCAAGTTTGATATGTTCTTTGTATTGTTTGATTGCAGCATTCTCATTTCCAAGATTGTCACTGACCATTTTTTTCAGGTCGCCGCCTCTTAAGATCGCAGAAGGTTTCTGTGTAGGT
>JAUSPM010000197.1 GCA_030655675.1 Methanosarcinaceae archaeon
AACGTGCCGCCCGCGGGCGGTCGCATTGTTTTAGTTTAAGATCGAACAATCTCATTTATGCAACAATCTTATCACATCTATACAAATACGATTTTTTTATTTTTATAGCCATGAACGATTCCCTCAATGAATGCATGATACAGACACATATAACAAGTCGATCTTTTAATTGATGATGTCACTCACATTAACCCATAGCGGTAGCATCGACCATTCTTTTAAGCTTGTCCTCGATCTGTTTAGCAATTGGCACCAATTTAGGATTATCCACTTTACCCAGTTGAACAGTCGGTAAAATTGTACTGACATAGGTCTTACCATCCTGCGTAAAGACAGTGACATTACATGGAAGTAAAACTCCGATATCCCGTTCTGCAGTTAATGCCTCGTATGCGAATTTAGGATTACATGCCCCCATGATCACATAATCATCAAAATCTACATTGATCTTTTCTTTGAGAGTCTTTTTGACATCTATTTCAGTAAGGACCCCAAAGCCCTCTTTCTTTAATTCTTCCTTAACTTTTGCAATGGCATCTGAATATCCCAAAGGAACTGATTTCTTATACACATACACAATACATACCTCCTCATAATTCCAAAAACAATTAAGATAATATACTTCTTTTTACTTATTAATCTATTACGTTGTTTACAAAAAGATTGACACCGATAATTATTCAGTCTCCTTAAAACTGTAAATCGAATTAATATTCTGAATAGCCTGTTCAGATGCATCTTTCATTGAATGAAGGTATGTGGCAACAGTAAACTATATACATGTCTATGCAGAAATAACCTCATGGGTCTGAACTTTGCCTTATCATCATTCATTACGCTTTTCATAATAGTTGACCCAATAGTAAACGTACCACTTTTCAGGGCATTTCTAGGTGACCTTGACCAAAAGACCCGCCATAACATAGTTAAAAAAGCTGTTATTGTGGCTGCTGCTGTTCTGGTTATTTTTACCCTTGCCGGAAGTACAATTTTTCACTTACTTGGGATCGAGATGTATGCTTTCAGGATAGCTGGAGGCATAATATTACTCATCATTGCCATAGAGATGCTTTTGGGCAAGAGACCTGGAACAAAAAGTAGCGCCGCAGAAGAGGAAGAGTCAATGCGAAGTGAGGATCTGGTAGTGACACCGCTTGCAGTACCACTACTCACAGGACCGGGGGCCATTACCACAGGAATCGTCCTTTTCAATTCAGCAAGCGGGATTACAGACCAGGTCATCCTCTTTGCCGTTATCGGTCTAGTGTATATGCTATCATATTTCATCCTGTCCAGATCCGAAAAGGTCTTTGACTCACTTGGTCACACAGGCACGATGGTAATAGTTAGAATAATGGGGCTTTTACTTGCAGCTGTAGCGATCCAGTTCATCATAACAGGGGTTGGGGAAGCTGTGGTGGATCTTATGGCGGTGTTGGGTTGATGGGGCTTAGCATTCGGCGAAGCATAATATGATTTGGGGGAATCCCATTCATTACAGTTGATTCCACTCATCCAACTTGATTTTTCGATTTAAAATATTTTCAATTTCCTGAATCATCATTCTAAGTTGTGGCACGGAATATTCAGCATTTGAAGGGATTGTCATACGATGATTTTCAAAGACTAAAAATTGATGGCGGGTGCCGGAATATGGACCTACAAAGCCAAATTTGTGGAGCCTTTTAATAAAATCTCGTCTTTTACAGGGCTTCCACTGGCTCACACGAAGGCTCCTGATTAAGATTTATCTCTGCAATAACTGGCAATGGATGACCTAATTTAAGGCCCAACAAAATCCAATCTTCTAGAGTAGAGTGGAGTTCATCCTCGCATTCATGCAATGTTGTTCTAAATGAAATTACTCCAGTACATTGTGGAATTCGCCCTGAATACGTGCCATCATCCAATTTGTCGTAAACAGCATGTGCCAACAGTTGGTTTACATAATCAGTAAGAATGAATTGAACTACCATTGTTTAATACCTATTCTGTTTATGCTTATAAAATGTACGTCGTGGATGTGACACTTCGTATATGAAGTTAATTTAGTTTAGATTTAATTCAACTTCTAGATAAAGATCAATGGCTTCATCCGCCCTTTCCTTTAATTCATCCAGAGTTTTTGCCTGCGTGTGACATCCTTCAAGCTCTGGCACAGATGCTATGTAAATGCCATCTTCATCCTGTTCAATAATGACAGTGAATTCTTTGTTCATAATAATTCATCACAAATTTTTGTTATTATATTTGTAAATGTAAAAACAATGCTATGAATCTATCGATTGAAGTTATCGCAGATTATCAGCAATTTTCCGTGTTCCAAATGTGATTATATTTCACATTATCTGGGCTGTAATAATTGTTCAGTTTTCGAAACAAACCTTATAGCCTCATTATATGCATTAATATCTGTTTCAGAATGATCTAACCACCCTATATCTGGCTTGCTACGGTCAATAATTTCTCCAGTCGTTGCTTCATAAAATTTTAGAATATCTTCAAACCATCCAGGATGTTCCATTCCATTTGGAATGATATCATTAAGGCTGCAATTTTCAATTTGTTTTTTTGTTTTTGCCGCCATAATTCTTGTGGCATGCCCAAAAAAATTACGAGCATATCGAATAGCATTAAGAATATCAGATTCAGTTTCAATTATATTCTTTTCTTTAGCCCATTT
>JAUSPM010000209.1 GCA_030655675.1 Methanosarcinaceae archaeon
AAATTCGAATGTGTGATACCTTGTAGTAAATTTGGATTAAGAGATCGTTCTAAATGTAACGTTGTTTTTGACGTTATCGCTGGTGTTATTGCTGGTGCTGGTGTTATTGCTGGTGCTGGTGTTAGCGCTGTTTGACTTCCACCCAATTCTTGTATATGGTGTCCAATACTTCTTATGTGAGGTTTACTGATGTCGAGATCGACCCATATTGCGTTTTGAAGGTCATCTATATCTTTTTGTTTGGAATACCATACATTTTGCAGGTCGTAAAAACCGATTATGTTCCAGTTGTTAAAATTAGACATTATTGAAGCCGAAAAAAGACCATCAAAATCATTGTGGACTATCATGTCATGATCATTTTCCCATAACCATGGGTACATTTTTTCATAATGCGACGTATTGGCAGTCATGATCAGTTTCCGAATATAGTATCTTTTTTCAGGTTTTCTCGCTTCTATTCGCTTTAACAATATTCAATATTGAAAACCTGCCCCGACCAAATTCACGGGATAATATCTCAAACGATTCCTTGTCTGAAAGCCGCTGTGTTTTCAAGCCATCATAGCGTGTCAACAAGGAACTAACATCCCCTTCTGACCACGATTTCCCCTGATTAAAATGAATATTACTTTCCGGTATTTTGAGGTCTTTTAACATGCATCCCACCTCAATTTTTTCAATCTTATTTATCTGATGATCGAACGCCTCTGAATTAATTTCAAATCCGGTCGAATTGCGGTTCAGGGCTTTGGCAACCTTTGCTGTTGAGAAACTTCCCAAAAAGAAGTCGCAGATAAAGTCATTTTCATCAGATGAGTATAATATCATCTTTTTAAGGAGTTCTTTTGGCAATTGGTTCTTGTTTTTTGTTTTACCCTGTTTGTACTCCCTGTTGATCATCCAGACATCTTCCATATCGGAATATAACGCAGACCCATTGTTTTCTGTTTTCTCAGATGGACTGAATCGGCAATTGTTGTTGAATTTCACTTTTTTATTGTTTTTCTTTTTGCAATACAATATGTGATAGTGAGAAGTGACATATTTCTTCTTAGTGTAAACCCCAAAATTATATTTCCATATTATGTGATTTATGATATCAAATTCATTTTGTTCCAGTGCAAGAAGAATGTCTAAAAGATTTGACCACCCTGAAACAATGTACATTGAACCGTCATCTTTCAAAATACGGTGTGCCTGAGCGATCCAGTTAATTGAAAAATCCATGTATTCGTCTTTAGGGATCTCTACATATCCATCTATTACGTGTTTTTCATCACGGTTATAGTGCCTGTGTAATTTATCCCCACTGATGGCGAATGGCGGATCTGTGATTATCAGATCGACTGTTTTATCTTTCAGATGCTTTTTCGATCCTGATATACAGTCTTCGTTGTAGTACATTGGATTTTGATATTACTTATTTCTGTATAAGTATTCCGTTTGGTGCGTGCACCATACACATCTATAATAACCTTAAAGTCAGAAGCCATACATATAACGATAGTGGTGGGATATTTTTGAGCAGTAAAAGATCGGAAATAATTAAGATCCTTAAAGAATCTAAAGGAAAAGCAATATCCGGTGAGGAGATGGGCAACCAACTTGGAATATCCCGGACGATGGTCTGGAAGTACATAAAGTCCCTTGCAAAAGATGGCTACGAGATCGAATCATCCCCAAAGATAGGTTACATATTAAGATCCGTGCCTGATCGACTTTACCCCGATGCAATTAAGATGGGACTCAGATCAACGCTCATCGGACAGAAAATACATCACTTTGATGAATTAACATCTACCAACATTACAGCGAAAGAACTGGCACACGATGCTGAAGATGGCACAGTTGTAGTTGCTGAAATACAAAAAGGGGGTCGCGGTAGGCTTGGGCGTGAGTGGCTTTCACCACGTGGCGGGATATGGATGTCTGTCATCCTCAAACCCACGATCTCACTTGCGCATGCATCAAGATTGACACTGGTTGCAGGAATTGCTATCTCAAAAGCAATGCGAAAACTTGGCGTGGATGCACGTATCAAATGGCCAAACGATATACTTATAGACGGTAAAAAAGTATGTGGCATCTTAACTGAAGTAAATGCAGAGATGGAACTTGTGGATTACATAGTGGTTGGCATTGGCATCAATGCAAACGTGGACATGGATGAGTTTAGCGATGATGTCAGGGAAGTTGCAACAACATTGTTGTCAGAACTTGGAGAACCCATTGACCGTATCTCATTTATACAGGATGTGCTTTTTGAACTTGAGCAGGAATACATCCGGTTCAGGACTCAGCCTTTTTCGGGTATCCTCGATGAATGGAAATCACTATCAGACACCATCGGTCGGCAGGTCACTATAACAACATCTTCCAAAATGATCGAGGGCAAGGCAGTTGGAATGACACAAGATGGTGCGCTTGTTGTTGAAGATTCGGATGGGACAAGAAAAGATGTGATGGCTGGTCTATGCATTTATACACGGGCAAAATAGGATCGGGGAAGGTTTGATGTATAACAAAACGGGAATACGGATCTTAAAAACAGCTGTAGTTGTACTTGTGTTCATATTAGTTTCACTTACGTGGTTTTCAATCTCTGCAAGCGCATTGGAAAATGACGATGTGTTGATAAACGGCACTGGAATGTATCTCACAACAGGGGGCAGTTGGTCATTCTATCAAGGGTATGAACTTGTTTTCAAAGGTCTAAGTTCAAGTCAGAGCGGGGATAAAGTATGGATCGAATTATTGCTGAATGGTGAAAGCATGGATGATACGATCATACGCGAAGGTGAATATTTTGTATACGCCAGCAATTCAAATGAGATATTCAACATCACTGTAGATACAATATATGCAGGGTCAGACGGTGGTTTGGTCACATTTAAACCTGTATGGCAATATCTTGACCCCACACTCCCTGAGCCTGATATGACACAAGACCCTGGGTCGGTTGACAGGTCAAATGGGTCTTTAAATAATTCGAATTCATCGACTGGCGATAAAATAGAGAATACTGCTGGATTTGGTGCTGTTTTATTCTTTTTCTGCATGTCTGTTGCTGCAATCTTTAAGGTACACCAAAAAAAGAACCGATAGGCTGTTTAAAAAGTATTTGAGTGGTTAGTTTGTATTTGTTTAGCGGATTTGAAATTGTGTTGTAGCGTTGCGGATTAATGAGTTGTAAATAAAAACGACGCTACCATACGCGCGTAGCGCGGCACCGTCCTTCACCACTGCCCTGAATACACATCGAATTTTCAATTGCTTTTAGCGCATTCTACAATTTTTAATACACTTTTTGCTAACTATTTCGATTATTCTATTTAATATGTATGTAACGTGCCGCCTGGCGGCGGTCGCATTGTTTTTAGTTTAAGGTCGAACAATCTCATTTATGCAACAATCTTATTATATCTATACAGATACGTTTTTTTAATCTCAATTAAACAAATACAAAAAAAGAAGACACCATGTTGTTGGTGTCTCGACTAAGACTTCAAATAAAGATTGTATGAACTACTGTACGAACATCGTACAATTACAATCTAAAATTTGATATCTCCTTTATCCATCAAAACCTTCAGGTCCTGAAGACTCAAGCGTCCGGTCTTGTTCAACTTCTCTTTTGCAACAACATGCTGCTCATCCTGCTTTTTCTCATCCTTTACAAGTTGTACTTCCTTTGATCTCTCAAGGTACAAATTGAGTTCTTCGCGAAGTTGTTCGATCTTTGCTTTCAAAGGATCGATCTTGGCTCGCAGTGGAGCGGATAGAGAATATTTCTCGTTGATCTGTGCATGGTACATATCGGCTTCTTTTCGAAGTTCATCAATTTTGTTGTACAACTCAAGCATCCCAAGATGATGTTCTTGTGATTCTTTTGCAAGCGACCGTATTTGGTCGCTTACATTATCACCTGTGTCATAAATGCCCTTTGAACTATCATATGATTCGATGATCTTCTTATGAACCTCATTTGCACTGAAAGCGGCACCAAGCCGCTCTTCAAGTTGGGTCAACCTTTCAATGATATCGATCTCATGTTTGAGTGGAATATCAGCATTTAATAATTTGTCAAGTTCTTCAGCATAGGCTTTTGATAATGATTCCACGCTACCCTTTGAAAGTTTGTTAAAATCATCCCGCTCTGTTTTCATCTGGGTGATCTCATCAACAACTTTTTGTGTCGCTGCCTGAATGCCGCTTCGTTCTGTTTTAAGGGAAGCGATCTTTTGGTTTGCATCATCACGTTTTGATTTGTGGTCGCGTGCTTTTGGAACAAGTTCCTTCACTTGGGAGTTGAGGGCATCTCGTTTCTCTTTCAGGTCGGTAGTATCTGTACGGTGCAGTTTCAATTCCCTGAAGATCGACTTCAAAGACCTTTCATTTTGATCGATCTGGGTCCTGATACTATTGACCTTTTCCTTTAACTCCCGCTCTGTCATTTGTGAAACATCAGTCATGCTTCCACCACCTTGTCCTGTTCAACTGCTTCATCCAATGTAACGACTTTTCCACTGGCTGTATCTTCCCAATATTTAAGTCCCTCTGTGTGATTTTCAATCCTGCTCTTAAGCCAGCCATGACGTGGTAATGTATCTTTTAGTTCTGAATTCAACTTAAAGAACGAATCATTGAATTTTCCATCCGATCCTGTAATTGAGTTAAGTTCAACACTTGAAGCAAGGGCTTCATCAACTCTTGCCTTGATCAGCAAAATAAGTTTTTTAACATCTTCCTTATCGAGTGAAATTTGTAAGAGTTTGCTTGAGATCTCGTCAACGATCTGTTTTTCATTTGCAATTATTGTAGATGGCTTGATCTTTATTATTCCGTCATTGATGGAATGAATAAGTTTGTTATCATCCTTTGCAATGTCATCAAATGAAAAGAAATCACCAAGAAGGTTCTCTGCCTGATGGTACAATTGCTGACGTTTCTCTTTCAGAACATCCACTCTCTCAACGACTGATTCCTTGTTCGCTATTGCGGAATCGGCTTGCTCGTTCAATGATGTCACTTTCTCATCAAGTTCTTTGAATTCTCCTGTATATTCCTCAATAAACCGTTTGTGTTTTGCAATAACACCGTCTATAAGGTCTTTTCTTTCAAGAGTATTTATCTTAACATTTTCGCCAGTCACTTATTTAGCCACCATTTCGATGATTTCGTAATTTACGATTTATAACTTATAACATATAACTTATGATTTGAATTTCAATCAATTTCAACAATTAACCTAAAGACAAAATATTTGTGCATGCGGCACACCATCTATCATTATTACACATTCGGGATCCACAAAACCGCACTTTATAGCACATGCAACGGTCCTTTCACCAAAAAGGTTTGCGGTTGTAGTGTTTGCAAGTACTTCTATAACATGTTCTTCAGATGTAAGATTTCCTTTATAGAATTCTTCTGATATATCTACAGTGGTATTACCCTGTTTAAGTTTTTTCCCGAGTAGGTCTTTGTCACATACAGCAACAATAAAACCAGTTCCAGATTTATGTATTTTTAAGTACATGGTGTCACAATTTCTTCAAACCAATCTTACATGAGTGTTATCGGGTTTTAACAGTTCCCCAACTTTTCGCATCTTTGCAATCAATTCCTCGGCATGTCCTCTGTCAATTTGTTGTGATTCAGCTTCTGTATATATCTCTTCAAGCGGAGCTTTGCCGCCGGAATGGCGACTCCCTACCGTTCGAATGATGTCTTTCATTATTTTAATCTTATCCCGCTGGCTCTTGCTTGTGCCTGATGTGAGTACATCGACATCAAACGCACCGGTGTCAGGATCTACTCCGACCTGCTTGAGGGATGAGTGCACGATCTGAGTTGTCCTTCTTGCATCATCTATGGTGGCAACATTACTAAGCCGGATGCGTGCGCTTGATTCTGATAGTCTAACAAGTGCTTCGAGTTGTCGCGCTGTAACCGGTACCGGCGCGTCTTTACCTTCTCCCATTTTACGAAGCCCCATATAGAAATCGATAAGATGTTGATGAGCTTCCTTTTCCATTATGGGGAATACATTTTTACGAGCGTATGCCACATACTTTCGCATAATATCAGGATCGATCTCAGGCAATATGATCTCCATATGAGCGTCCACCTCCTTCTGAGTCACCTTACTGGTAGGAACATGTATCCTCTGTTCTGACATCTCACCGGCATGATGTGCTCTTAGAATATGTTGTGCGATCTTCATATCCTTTACCTCATCAGGCGTATCCAGCATTACAAAGATCAGGTCGAACCTTGACATCAGTGCCGGAGGCATATTTATTTGCTGCGCGATACCTTCGTATCGGTCAAATCGTCCGTATTTTGGATTCGCAGCACCAAGCAGTGCACATCTTGATTTTAATGTGGCTATGATGCCTGCTTTTGCAACACTTATGGTTTGCTGTTCCATTGCTTCGTGGAGTGCACTCTTATCTTCGGAGCGCATCTTATCCATTTCGTCAATCGCAGCAATACCCATGTCAGCCATTACAAGCGCACCCGCTTCAAGTGTCCAGCGCCCATCCCCCAGATCGTCTTTCACTGCCGCAGCAGTAAGACCACTTGATGATGCGCTTTTCCCTGATGCAAACACACCGCGCGGTGCGAGTTTTACCATGTACCGTAGCAACTGACTTTTTGCTATACCGGGGTCGCCTACAAGCAGCACATGAATGTCACCACGAACTCTGGTACCATCAGGCAGGTTCTTTGGCACGCCTGAGAAAAGTTGGAGTGCAAGCGCTTCTTTGATGTTTTCGTATCCGTAGATCGATGGTGCGATCGACTTTATGATATGATTATAAATTTCAGGGTCGCGGCTTAATTCAAGTATCTCTTCCTCTTCCTCGGGTGAGATCTCAAGTTCATCAAACTCGGTATCAATATATTCGATCGAGTTGGCATGCAGTACAAGATCGTATGTCGTGGATTTTCCCTCGCGCAGTGTTCGCTGGTGTGACCGCAATACGCCATTTATTACTACTCTGGCTCCGGGACTTGAATAGCCTGCAAGATCATCATCAACATCAATGTCAAGACTCTGTGGTTGTGTTCCACCTTTGAGGTTTTCTGGTGATTCCTGCACTTGAAGTTTCTGGGAATCGAGGAATGTGGATTGATCGATGAGTATTTTAAAAGGACCACTTTTTCCACATGTTTCACTTTCACAGAATTTAGGTTCATCGAACTTATTCTCTGTCTGTGGTCGATGCGTTACATTTTCACACCTCATGCACAAAAATGCGGCATCTATTATCTTTGGTCGCACTTCGGTGGCTTTGCGCACCATTCCCTCAATTGCAATGAACTTCAAAAGGTTCTTGCTACGAAGGGCTCGAATAGGGATCTTATTTGGTACTTTGATGAACTGCACATGTGCATCATTAAGCGTTTTATCAATTGGAAGATCGATCTGCTGGAGTGCATTTTCAGCAGAAGGTATGACATCATCGGGATGTTCAAGCAGTTCATCTGCAAGTTCACGGTCAAACATCTCAAGGTCAGAAAAATCAACAACTATGCTGCGCTGTTCGGGGTATTCATTTCCAAGATGAAGTATTTCTTCCCAATAATATTGCTTTAAAAAAGCCTTGAATTTTTCATCCCATTTTCCGTCAGCCATGGTATTCACAAAGTTATGATATTGTAAAATGAATAAGGTGAATGTTAATTGAAGAGAATTTAAAACGGGCTTGAATGCATATCAATGTTTCGAATGATGAATGAGAATTGGCTATTTTTGAATGTTCCGATTCTTGTATGCACTGTCAATAAACTCCTTATGTTGCTTTGACCATACCTTATTTGGAGTAACTTTTAACCACTCAACATATCGGTCAATAAATTCAAGTCGCTCTTTGAAATTGTTTTCTTTATCTTTTTTCAATTCATCCAGATCGATTTTCATATAAACCCCTTGTTTTGAACGAAATTCACCTACAACCTCTGTTGAATCTTCCCAATAACCCCGCGCAGTGTCTGCACTTCCCTCGGGATCAACTGTGCCCGTCCAAATATCCGTTTAAACATCAACATGGTCTTGTCTTTTTTGTGAGCCGGATACTTTATATCCCCCATCAATTCCTCCAGATGCTCATGCAAAAGTCCAAGGTCAAACCCTTCGGCAAGCGGGATGTCACCTGCCTTAATGTCGCTCATTTCGTACAACACAATGCCAACGGCATGTGATAAATTCATTATTGGATATATTTCAGAGGTAGGAATTGTAAGTATCATGTCGCAGGCTTTCATTTCATCGTTATTGAACCCCTGATCTTCGCGCCCGAATAGTATTGCGACTGTTCCGCTCATGCCTGCGAATTTTCCCCTGAGTTCACGTGGAACATAGTAGGGCATACGTACGTGTTTGTAAATTTTCGAACCGGTACTGCCTGTCGTACCGATGACAATATTTGCGCCCTCAACGGCTTCTTCGAATGTTGATACAATACGTGCATTTTCGAGTATATCACGCGCATGCGACGACATCGCGCGCGCTTCGGCTTCAAGTTTGCATGGGTTTACAAGTACAAGATCGGAAAAACCGAAATTCTTCATCACGCGCGTAACCGACCCTACATTTCCCTGATACAATGGTTCAACCAGTACAACTCTAATATCAATAGACATCTTTCACATCCGTTTTAAACATTAATTGAAGGATCATCTGTGTTTATGTTTATGTTTATGCTTATGTTTATCTTCATCCTCAATTTACAAGTGTAATAGCATCCGGCATACAAACCGTTGTACACATACGGCACCCAAGACAATAACTTGGATCAACTACCACGGCTTTGATCTTTCCATTAATTTCTTCTACGGAATATATCCTCGGACCTTTTGGACAGGCTCTGCGACATGCACCACAGCCTGTACATTTGTTTTCGTTGATGTATATTTTCATTAATATCACTTTGTTATGCACCATTAATACTAATAATATGTACACGAAATTTATAAAATATCAATATACAAAAATGTTATGTACTATACGAACAAACTGTATATGTAAATACTCCGGTATTTATAACAGTTTATTGAGGTGTGATAAAATGAGTTTGGAAACTATTCTTAAGAACACATTCAGAGGGGAAACAACCGAGGTTGGTTGGTATCTTGCAATGTCAAAACTTGCTGAGAGGGAAGGACGTTCCGATGTGGCAACATACCTTCGCCAGATCGCAATGGACGAGGCATGGCATGCTGCAGAAGTTGCTGAGATCATAGGCGCTATTAAAAGCGATACAAGATCAAACCTTGAGATGATGCTTGAGGGTGAAACTATGGCTGAGGTTGAGAAGGCAGAGGCTGCAGTTCTTGCCAGAAAAGAAGGCAACGTTGCAGCAGCATTGTTCTTTGACCGGGCATCTCTTGACGAGGCACGTCACAAGGCAGGTATAAGGGGAATACTTGACCGGATGTAATTATTGATTATCAATTAATACTGATACTGCAATTATACGGAATAAGGAGTGAATATATTTGACAAAAGATTTACCGCAAAAAGCAGCAATACTTCAGCGAGATGGAGAAACATACGCCATTGCGCCTCATATCCCTGGTGGTATTATTTCACCGGATCTGCTTCGCAAGATCGCAGACGTATCCGAAAAGTATGGTGCTGCAGCAATTAAACTGACATCGGCACAGCGAATGGCTATTGTTGGGATCAAGGAAGAGGATCTGGACAATATATGGGCAGACCTTGATATGAAACCTGGGGCAGCGATCGGTCTTTGTGTAAGGAGCATTAAGATATGTCCGGGTACAACCTTCTGTAAGCGTGGTCAGCAGGATGCTGTTGGGCTTGGACTGAAACTTGATGAGATTTATCATGGCATGGAATTGCCTTCAAAACTTAAGATGGCCGTATCCGGCTGTATGAACTCATGTTCAGAACCTGCTATCAAGGATATCGGTATTATGGGTACTCCAAAAGGGTATAAATTGATGGTAGGCGGCACTGCCGGAGTTAGACCCCGACTTGCTGATATTGTGGCTGAAGAACTTAACGAGAATGAAGTGTTAGATGCTGTTGACAGAATTATTAGTTTCTACAAGACACATACTAAAAAACAGCGCCTTGGAAGATTGATCGATGAGATCGGTCTTGACAAGTTCAAAGAAGAAGTCGGATTATAATTTGATCTGAATTTTGGTATAAAATATATCAATCAGGTATTTAGATTTGCTAAATACCGTTTTTTCCTTTTTTAAATATTTTCATCGGAATTATATATTTTGTATGATAATGCCGGAGCATGTCTTTTTTAATTTAAATGATTAATGATAATATTTAAATACAATCGATACTTACAATATGCGAACCGAACGCAGTAGTCTATATTTTAGATTAATTTCAGATAATAAAATAATACATTATTATATATGATTCGGTTTTGTGGATTTCAGGAGGAAAATGGAATGAGTATGGAATACTTTTCCGGTTTTACAGATGCACTAAGAATAACATTTGTTCAAATGATGATAATAGCGATTATAGCTATTGTAATATTTTTATATGGAATGATTTTAAACATGAGAAAATGGGGTCTCGGCTCGACAGGATATGGGCTTGAACCTTCATCAGGAAGCGCAATGGTTTTTTTGAAAACGCTAATAGCGCAGATAAGATCAAAAGGACATGGTCAACCATTTTTGACCACACTTGTTCTTGATATTCTTCTGCAGAGGAGAATTTTGCGCCGCAGCCCACTAAGGTGGTTCATGCATATCACAATGTTTGTTGGCTGGATGGCACTTTTCATCATCTCGCTCATAATGTTCGCGTTTGAAGTTCTCGAACTGATCGGTTTTGATGCAAATCCTGCCGCACTCAGAGATATGGTGTCTGTACCAAATGATGTGTTCAGTTACATTCTTCTTGTTGGTGTCATAATTGCAATTATCAGAAGACTGTTCATGACAAATGTCAGGGAAAATACTATCGCATACGATTCTGTTCTCCTTGTTGGATTGACTCTTATAGTAGTCACTGGATTCATATCAGACGGTATCCGCAACGGTACTTTCTGGGGACTTGGACTTGATTACGCAACAGCACCACCTGCAGCACTTTTCCATGTTGTAATATCACTTCTGTTCTGTATTGCATATATCCCATACAGTAAATATATGCACATGTTAGCAACACCACTTACGATTCTGGCAAATAAGGGAGGCGAGTAAAAATGGCAAAAGGAACACCTTCCATTAATACAAACAATTTAACAGCAGTGCAGCTTATGGAACTTGATGCATGTACCCGCTGTGGTGAATGTGAGAACTGGTGCCCAACCTATGATGCAACAGACAAATTGCCTGGAATTTCACCAAGAGGTAAGATTAAGAGGTGGAAAGAATACATGAGTAAATCCCATGGATTGATGGCAAGTCTCTTTGGTCCAAAACAAATATCAGATGAAGAGATACAGCAGTTCAATGATGATCTGTTCCAGTGTACAACATGTGGTGTGTGCGGAACAGTTTGTGAAGCTGGTATCAACACGATCGAACTTTGGGAATCACTTCGTGCAAACCTTGTAAAGCGTGGTAACGGGCCATACGGTAAACAGAGTATGTTCCCAAAACTCATCAAGGAATATCACAACCCTTACATGAAAGACCAGGCATCCAGACTTGACTGGGTACCCGAAGATGTAACTATTTCTGATAATTCCGAGATTGTGTATTTCACAGGATGTACGGCAGGATACAACCAGCAGATCCTGGCACTTGCAACAGCACGTGTTCTTACCAAACTTGATGTTGAATTCTCAATGCTTGGTGAAGATGAATGGTGTTGTGGTTCAGCACTTGTCAGAACTGGCCAACAGCATCTTGAGGACACACCAAGAGAAGCAGCTCGTCATAATGTGGATGCACTCAAGGCAAAAGGCGCAAAGAAAGTATTGTTTGCATGTGCAGGTTGCTTCCGTGCAGCAAAGGTTGACTGGCCAAGATTACTTAATGAAGAACTTCCATTCGAAGTCGTTCACGTAACCCAGTTCCTTGCAGATATGATCGATAAAGGTAAGATCAAATGGGAAGAGACCATCAACAAGACAGTTACTTACCACGACCCATGCCACCTTGGCAGACATGTCGGGGTATATGATGAACCAAGGAAAGTTCTCCAAAACATTCCAGGTATCACATTTGTTGAGATGGATCGGATCAAAGACGAACAGCGTTGTTGTGGTGCCGGTGGCGGTGTGAAGGCAGGAATTCCTGATCTTGCACTCGGTGTTGCAACATCCCGTGTTACAGATGCTATCAAGACAAAAGCTGACATACTTGCAAGTGCATGCCCATTCTGTCGTCGTAATCTTTCAGACGGTAAGGATAAACTGGGTGCAGATGTTGAGGTCGAAGACGTAATTGTCCTGACTGCAAAGGCACTTGGACTTAGTGTTGAATAAGGTTGGTTTTCATCCAACC
The DNA here is from genome assembly GCA_030655675.1 of Methanosarcinaceae archaeon. Taxonomy (GTDB): domain Archaea; phylum Halobacteriota; class Methanosarcinia; order Methanosarcinales; family Methanosarcinaceae; genus Methanovorans. Next base: position 12,469 of record JAUSPM010000209.1, read on the forward strand.
TTTCTTTTATCTTTTATTGTGCGGTTACTTTTTGTGGTTATATTTTCTTTTCATGGACAATCTTAAATATAGAATTGCTGTTTTTTAGTCATGCCCCTTTCCTATGAACTTCTTGGCAAAATGTTTGTGTATTTAGCAATCGCTATGTTTTTAGTGACATCAATTGCATTGCTGCTTGGTGCCTACAGTTTCAGAAAACATAAGATCATATTTCCAAAATTCATCTTGTTTATGCTTTATCTATTCTACTCACCTGCGAAATGGTTATGTAGGGTATTTTTTATAAAAGAAGAAATTGTGGATGAGATATTGATCGAGATCAGGAATGCAGTGATGCTCGAAAAGTTTAAAAATACAAAAGAAAGGCGTGCTGTTATCCTGCCGCAGTGCATGCGGCATCCTGAATGCAGGGCGCGATGTGACCCAATATTTGGTTATGAATGCACTAAATGCGGCATGTGCGATATTAAATGTATTATTGATGCTGCAGAGAAGTACAATTTCAAAGTCTTTGTTGTGCCCGGTGATAGTTTTGTTCGCAAGATACTAAAATCTTATAAGCCAAATTCATGTCTTGGAGTAGCATGTTATGTGGAATTGACCGAGTCGATGCAGGCAGTTTCAAAATACATGCCGGTTCAGGGTGTTTGTCTGATGAAAGATGGTTGCTACAATACAAAAGTAAATGTGCTTGAAGTTGTTCAAAAAATGGAGATGTGTGATGTATAGTTTTATCGGGATTTCGCTGGCTATTATTGCTGTTGTGTCCATATTTTTGGTACTTTTATCTTTGTTCATGAGTCGTGCCAGTCTTAATATGAATATCTATGTCCCAGGATTTTTCGCAAACATACTTGACTTTTTCTATCTGCCCATAAAAGCACTTTTCCATAAATACTCCGATACAAGGAAACTGGATACATGGATGGTTTCCCTCAAAAACATGGCACATAAGTCTGATTTTGAAAAGACTGAACACCGATTGCTGCTTGCACCGCATTGTATGCGTGCACTTGATTGTCCGGCTGCATCCACAAAGTACGGAATTGAATGCATCTCATGTGGCAAATGTATCTTCACGAAGATAAAAGCAGATGCAGAGCGGTATAACTATACACTCCATATAATTGCAGGTTCATCTTATATTCGTCATATCGTAAAAAAAGAATCCGCCGATGGTGCACTTCTTTTAGCGTGTGATTATGAACTGAATAAGGTCATGCGCTCATTGAAAAGCAGTGACATTGAGACATATGGTGTCCCACTCTTAAATGATGGTTGCTACGCTACTGAGATCGATTACGATAACCTGATAACAGTAATGGAAGAATTTAGCGAGTGAGGGGAGTAAGCTCCCTTCTGTTCGTGCAAAATTATTCATATTTGTTATGAATACGGCTCAAAAGAGCACCTTGCATTGACGGCATTCGGCTAAGCGTACCATTTTCAGACGCGGTCTAAACACCCGTTCTCGCCTTACTTGACTTGCACCCACGAAGTTTCGCCGTTCCATCCACGTACCATGCGACCTCATCCTTTGCGGAATCATAGCATTAACATGGGGTGGTATCGTTTCTGTGCCAGCATACGGCTTTGGTTTAACCAAGGTTGTATGAGTTGTAAACAACTGCCCGAGCTCTCGCCCGACGCCCTTTACAGGCGCTCGTGTATTTAGATGGTGGGGAGACTTTCCTCAGATCATAAGACCCGGTGGCCGTCCTTCCTCTCTCGCAGAGATTTTGTATAGCATGGTTTGAATATAAGTGTGTTGGATGTTCGCATTAAATTGGATTTACATACTGAAATAAATCTTCCTCTCGTCCTACTTTATACGTGACGCATGGGCGGGCAAGTGCAAAACTGAATAATTAAACTTAATCGAAGTATGTTACAAGCAAACAAATTTAAAGAAAGAAATGTTATAAGAAATAATAAAAGTAATTTTAAAACAACTATCAGAAAGGTTAATTTTATGGCAGGGCTGACTTCAAAGAACGAACTTGATCATGGCATATCGGCTGTGGTGGAGAAAATTAAAACCATTGGCGGAGATAAGGTACGGTTTATAGTTTTATACGGTTCTGCGGCAAAGGGGGGGCTGACTGAATTATCTGATATCGACCTTGCTGTATTCTATAGTGGTGACAAAAAGGAAAGATTTGATTTCAGAGTGAAGGTACTTGGCAGGGTCGGCAATGAATTTGACATTCATACATTCCAGGATCTACCACTCTATATCCAAAATGACATTGTGTCTGCCGGTAATGTTATTTATTACAAGGGCTACAGGGAAATATTCCGTACTTTTATGAAAACGATTAGGGATTTTGATGATTTCAAACCGTTTCTCGATATTTATTATTCCGGTCTTGGGGTGTAATGTATGGAAGAAAAAGATCGGATGCGTATTTTTTCTAAACTGGATGAGATGATGGGGTATGTAGGGGAACTTCAGGGGATGTTGCCGGAGCGAGACGAATATTTACAGGACTTGATTAGCAGGCGGGCATGTGAAAAGACGATAGAAGTGGCAATCGAATCATTGGTAAATGTGTCGGCAATGATCGTCTCCACAGAAAAATTAGGTTTGCCAACAAGCGAAGAAAGTATTTTCGATATACTGGTTTTAAACAAGATAATGCCAAAGGAATGTGGCGAAAAACTGAAAGACCTTAAAGGATTTAGGAATGTTCTGATTCACCGTTATGCACATGTGGCTGATGATATTGTTCACTACAATTTAATCAATCATCTTGATGATTTTTATGAATTTAAAAGTGTGATCGAATCGTATTTGGAAAAACACGAACATTAATATTGAATGGAGTTTTTACGCTTTCGTTTTTGTGTCCTTTGTGTTTGATCAAAAAAAAATACCACACTATGATCGCATTTCAAGTACCATCAATAGATACATATTTTAATATCCCATATCTATCTACAACACATGGGATATCAGGAATACATTGCTGCACGTGAACTTGTTTCAACTTTTGGGCAACCAATACTCACATACGCAACCTTGATATCAGCAATCCTGATCTTGTTATCACTCTATTATTTCGTAAAACGTGAAGAACGTTTGATCGAATATTCCATAAAACTTCTTCAGGTAAATACGATCCTGATCGCTTTTGGATTTATAGTCCTCATGTGGTTCCATTTCAAGATATACAACACGATAGAGGTAATATATCCTGAATATGTGACTGCGTACATGTACCAGACAAGCGGGATAGAGTTAACCTCATCAAGATTTGCAATTCCATTGTGGATCGAAACTGAGAAACTCTACTTCTGGGCATTATGTCTGTCCTTATTTACATGGCAGATATCCCGTAAGTACCGTGACACTGCAAAAGGTATCATTGTATCTTTGAACTTCATACTTTCGTTTTTGGTCATTATCACGTACCTTTATTCAAATCCATTCACCGAACCGTTACCAGTAGTACATTCAGAAATAACCAATTGGTCGCAGGCGATCGCAGCGCAGAATCCACAGATCATAGGACAGATCGCTATGCAACTTTTCGGACGTATCACATATTATTATAATACAATGTATATGTGGACACATCCACCAATGCTTTTCATCGCCTATGCATCGCTTGCAGTAACCTTTGCAGGATGTGTGTTCATGATGTTCAAAAAGGATGAAGTTTACGACAAGATAGCATACAGTCATGCGAAGATCGGTTATCTTTTACTCACAGTCGGGATGCTCATCGGTTATCCGTGGGCAGTAATGGCATGGGATGGAGACTGGTGGTGGGATTCGAAGATCAATGGCTCTATCATGATGTGGGTATTGTACAGCGCATATCTGCACACACGAATACATATGCGCAGGAGAGGCATGTGGGAAGTCACTGCAATTCTGGGAGTAGTGTGTTTTATTTCACTGGTATTTACTTACCTTTTGACTTATGTAGTTCCGGGAATTCATTCGATGGCACAGATATAAATTTGATGAAAAGAGGGATATCAATGAGCAGTACAAATTCCAGTTCAAAGATCAATTTAAGTTCAAATTTCAACCTGAAAAATTACGATTATTATCTCATACTTGCAACATCATTTGCACTATTGCTGATTGGGATCGTCTGTGTTTTTGGTGTGTGGTACACTTATGATCTATACACTGCAAATCCTAATTGGCAAAGCACTATCCAGTATCCTGAATACATAAGCATGATGAATATGTACGTATATCCGTTCGTACTTGTTCTGTTGCTTTCGCTTGGTCTTTGTATCCCAAAACGTATTGTTCCGCGAACAGAACTAATCAAAGATACTGCTGTCATACTTCTCCTCACACTGATCGCATCAATTGTCGGTGGGATTGAACTTGGAATGTCATTCATATTGCTTATGTCAATCGCAGTACAGGCTGTTATCCTTGTTCTGGCGATAATGAAAAGCGGATCACTCACATTTGAACGGGAAGGTTACCTCATCCAGATCGGATCGTCTCTGCTACATCTTGGCACT
>JAUSPM010000211.1 GCA_030655675.1 Methanosarcinaceae archaeon
TGTGCATGGTGAGATGACAATATTCGCCCACTCAATGTTGGAAAGATCCTGTTTTACGATACAATTTGCAAACTTCGGTAGAAAATTGACACACATCATTCTAAACCATTTGTGAGCATATTTTGAAAAACGTACTCATGCGGCATCATTTTGTATTTAAGAAAAAGATTCGCTTTTGGGATTTACCTGCGGAAAGTGCGATGGTAGGTATGGAACGTGCCGCCTGGCGGCGGTCGCATTGTTTTTAGTTTCAGATAGAATAATCACATTTACGCAGCCATCATACTACATCTATACAACTACCATATTTGTTCTAACGATTAAATTAATCCCATGCGTGCAACATCAAGAACTGCTATCGGAGGAGCCTGACTTTTGTGTATGTTCGCACTTATTCGCTGGATCGTTGAATCCATCTGCTCATCTGATACACCAAGGATATCTTGTATATATTCGGGGCTTTTGCCAGCGAGCAACATCTCAAGCAGTTTATCCACCACCACATACGATATTCCCAGTTCCTCTTCGTCGGTCTGTCCGACCCAAAGACCTGCGGTTGGAGGTTTAGTAATAATTCCTTCAGGAACCCTGACCATGCGCGCAAGTTCGAAGACCTCAGTCTTGTACAGGTCGCCGATAGGTTCGATGTCAACACCGCCGTCTCCGTATTTTGTATAGTATCCAAGCATTATTTCGGTCTTATTGCCTGTTCCGATCACCATGCGACCGGACATGTTGGCATAATAGTACAGGACTGACATGCGGATACGTGCTTTGAGATTTCCATTCGTAAGAGGGGTTGCGCCATCACTCTGTGGTATTGAATACATGAACGAGGAAAGTATTTCAGAGATGTCAATTGTTTTGAACTCTATATTGAGCCGGTGAGCAACTTCTGTGGCATCAAGTACATCTTCGGCTGAAGTTACGTTAAGTTCTGGAAGGTGTATGCCGAGTACATTCTCATGCCCGAGTGCTTCAACTGTTAGATAGGCTGTAAGCGCTGAATCAATACCCCCGCTCAATCCCACAACTGCACCGTTTACTCCGGCTTGTTCTGTTATTGTACGAATGAAATCGATGATCATTTCTCTTGCTTTTTCAAAGTCCATGCTTTAGTTAAAGACACGCTATAATAAAAATCTGTTCAAAACAATATTGATTTAACCTATTAAATAAACAAAACTTATTTAATAGTGTGATGAATTATAGTATTTACAAATGTCATACAAACGTTACAAAAAATGAAATTTGTTATTCTTGAGGGGTCAGAATAATAAATGTAACAATGTGGTACACTCATTTGCTATAAAAAACACTACCAATTATCACAATAAAAAAAAAGGGGATCTGGTTATAGTTTCTAATAATAAAATGCTTGAAAAAATCCTATCAGACCTAAAACAGATGGGGGGTATTAATGCGTCCTCAATTGCCAGTCGTGATGGGCTTCTCATAGTATCAGATATGGATATCGAATCTCATGCAGAAACATTTGCTGCAATGTCTGCTACTATGCTTGGTGCAGCTGAGAATGCCACGGCGGAGCTTGGAAAAGGCATACCTGATAGGGTTATAGTAGAATCCGATCACGGTAAACTGGTGGCTATGGGGGCAGGTCCAAAGGCACTTATAGTCATATTGACAGAACCAGATGCTGGGTTGGGATTGATACTTGTGGAACTTGAAAAGGCAGCAGAAAAAATTAAAAAAGTTCTTTGATGCATTGAATATGAGTATTTTTTTATCACAGGGGTTATTTTTATGAAACAAGTTTCATCTGGAATACCAGGGCTTGATGAAATCCTCGAAGGAGGATTCACAAGACCATCCACTTTTATGATCGCGGGGACTGCCGGTGCCGGCAAAACCACATTTGCAATGCAGTCGATATTCAATGCTGCACGCAATGATGAGGTTTGCATGTACGTCACCGCGCTCAGTGAACCAGTAGCCATGATTAACAATTTCATGTCAAAGTTTAGTTTTTACAACGTTTCACTACTTGCACAAGGCAAAGTCAAATATGTACCTGTGGATATAGAAATAATCAACAAAGGGGTCGATGCATTTGCTTCTTTCCTTGAAGATGCAATAGAGAATATCAAACCAGACAGGATAGTGATTGATCCAATCACCGCGATTGACATGAATCTTGATAAAAATACACTTCGTCGTTTTTATTATGATCTGTTCGTGCGTATGAAAAGTTGGAATTCTCTTGTTCTCATAACCGGAGAGTTTAATGAAGAAGATCTGTTGAAAAGCGAATTAAGTTATATCTCAGATGGTATCATCTATCTTTCAAATGATCTTAAAAATGCCAGAAGGGTACGATCTTTGGAAGTACTCAAGATGCGCGGCCAAAATCCTTCAACCGGCAAGCACACATATTCGATAACAAAAGACGGTATTACTGTATACCAGCGTATAAAATCCACGCCGCACAAAGAATACACCAAGGTACGAATACCAACAGGTGTCACCGGTCTTGATGAAATGTGCGGGGGTGGGTTGCTGCGCGGCACAAGCACCCTCATATCAGGAGGAAGCGGAACTGGGAAGACCCTTTTTGGAATGCAGTTCATCATAGAAGGTGCAAAGAATGGCGAGCCGGGTATTATCGTCTCTTTTGAGGAAGATGAGGGCCAACTCAAATCTAATGCGGAATCGATCGGGCATGAACTTGGAAAGTATATTGAATCAGGCATGATCAAAGTATTACATACAAGTTCATCGGAACTTGATGCAAATGCACATAACCTTCAATTAATATCGATAATCGAAGAGATGGATGCAAAACGCGTGTTGATCGATGGCATCTATGGTTTCCAGCCTGCTTTGGAAACATTAATCGAACTTCGCGAACATATTCACCTGCTTGCAGATTTCTTGAAATCAAGGAATATAACAACAATATTCACCAATGAACAGACAGATCTTACAGGAAATTTGACAATCGCAGGTAATGGAACAAGTTATGTAATGGATTCTGTGATAATGCTGCGTTATGTTGAGATAAAATCTGAGATGCGAAAAGCGATATCGGTTCTAAAAATGCGTGGAAGTAATCACGACAAGGAGATACGTGAATTTGAGATTGGAGACACGGGAATCGAGGTTAAACTGCCTTTCTCTGATTATTCGGGCATTATGAGCGGCACACCTACAAAAACACCCGGAGAAGCGTTTATTGATGCTTTTAAGAAGAGACGATAGGCATGGTCGATTATGTAACTATAGCAAGGATTATTGAGATTTATACATGGTTTATTGCTGCCATAATTATACTTTTTATATCCGGGATCGGACTTTTTTACCAGAAGAAATTCAATATAAAAACCCATTATTATCTGTTCCTGATTCCATTTTTGTTACTTATTTTTGTATTGATCCAAATACATATATTTGTAGAGGAAAGCATTATTACGGAAATCATGGAAGCATTTAGTGGATTAATAGCACTTGCATTTACATTAAAGACATATCTTCATATGACAAGGGGGGCCTGACATTTTCCCTCATGTGTATATATGGAATATTGCAGTAATATCATTTGCTGCTGTTATGTACTTGATGGCAATACTGAGCAAGCGCCTGGGTAGTGCTATGCGGATCAAGCCTTATTTTTACTTATATTATATTAGCATTGTTTTAATGCTAATTTCAGTGGCATATTCATTATTTGCACCACATACCGAAAAGGGAGAAATGATTGCAAACATCCTTTTTGCGATTGGTATGACGCTAGGGCTTGTTGCCACCATCAAATATTGGGGTTGGCTTGCTAAAGAATTATTATAAGGCGAAGACAACACCATGACGTATTATATAGCAGACTCTGCGGTTTTTATTATGGGTTATCCTGTTGAAAGCACGTTGTTGATAACTGTTCCATCTGTTGTCAATGAACTGAAAAGCAGCGAAGCGTCTATACGATTTGATCTTGCACATGAAACTGGTGCGAGAGTGGAGATGCCACAGCCTGAGATGATCGAGGAAGTGCTCGGTATGGCCAAACATACACGGGATATAGAGGAGTTATCCACTACCGATATCGATATACTTGCAAAAGCGCTTGAGCGTAAGGATGATGCAATACTTCTGACCGATGATTATGCAGTCCAAAATGTGGCTGTGATGCTGGGGATTGATGTAAAACCGGTTGTCCAGAAGAAGATACGTGATATAATTGTATGGGAAAAACAGTGTGTAGGGTGTAGGAAACGATTTGATGACGGTGATATATGTCCAATATGCGGGTCAGAATTAAAAAAGAGACGCAAAAGAAAAGTATAACAGTACGGATGATATATATCTAAACAAAGAAAAATAATAATTGATAAATATGCTCCTTATCAGCATTAATATAATTATCAGGCGGGGACAACATGAAGAATATAGAAGATCTAATCCAAAAGGCAGTTGAATTACAATCCAAAGGACTTGTGACCGGACAAATCGCAGATGAGTTGAATGTTTCACGGGAGACTGTGACATGGCTTTTGACACGTTCCAAAAAGGAAGCAACCGCTCCGGCACCAAAAGACATTTCAGTAGACTGGAGCAACATCGGAAAGAGTTCATACAGGCTTCGTTATACTGCACAGACTTTATCGGATCTGGTACTTGAAGAAATGGGATCAAACGATCTTGAAATCGATACCGTTGTGGGGATCGCATCAAGTGGTGTGCCGTTTGCAAGTCTTATGGCAGATGAACTTGGTACAGACTTTGCAGTATTCCATTCCCATAAGGAGCACATTGAAGGTACCAAAATACGCGGAACATTTAGCAGGCATTTTGGGGATGTAACTAATAAGAATTGTGTTATTGTAGATGATGTAATTACATCCGGTACAACGATCATTGATGCAATCGACCAGATACGTGAATTGGGTGCAAAACCCGTTCTTGTCGTAGTGCTTGTTGACAAGAAAGGGGCTGAGATGTTATCAAATGTACCTATCAGGTCACTGGTGCGAATTGTACGTGTGGATTAAATCGCACGACATATTTCCAAAATTGAGTTATTCCAATAAGGATTGAAATTTTTTTCACCGCGGAGTGCGCAGAGTTGTTAACTGTTTTGCAACTCCTCTCTGCGCCCTCAGCGTCCTCTGCGGTTGGTTTTTTATAACTAATGATTTGAATCTATATCGAAAAATGACAGGAAAGTGGATCAATCCACTTCCACAGCACTTATTTTTTCTACTAATTTCGATAAGACCTCTGAGCGCATGCCTTCTACGAACTTTATACTCCCGACAACAAGATGTCCACCGCCATTTACACCTGCGCCCACAACTTCGTCGTGTAACTCACGCACCATCTGTGGGATGTTCATCCGCACGTTTTTGGATCGTATCACTGCAAAATCAGGACCATATCCGATTGTTACGACAGGTTTATTCTCAAATTTTTTGCACATAAGGTCGTGTACTTCACCCGAAGTCTTTCCGGGTGCAGGGAACGTGAACTTGTGTGCATATTTCTCAACATCAAGTACATTCAACATCGCACCGTTTGCAAGTGGCTGTGATTTGACATTTGGCAGGCACGCATCAAGTTGCTCTGCTATCATTCCATTTGCCTGCTCACACAGTAGTTTGACCAGATTTTTGTGAATTGTGGAATCTCCTAAGTTCATAATGTCATCAACAACACATTTTCCGCTACTGAATTTTAACCAGTATGCTTCAAAATCAAGAGCAAGTGCAATGTCTTTCAATTGTTTAAGAGAATATTTGTCCGATACAAGTTCGATATACCTGCGTGCTTCATCCGCTTCGGAACGGTCTCCGACTGCCGATATTGCAGGTAGGTGTTTGATCTCGTCAACCACGCCTGGATTTATCATGCGCGCGACCTCAGTACACAGCATACCTGTGGTCACTCCGAAATCCCCGCCAACGTGTGCAGGATTAACATGTGCGCGAAGGTATTGGTCAACCTCTTTATCGGGATGATGGTGATCTATAACGACCATATCTATGCCATAAACCTGTGCCTGTTTCATCGCAGGCGTGTCTTCTTCTGTCGAACCATTGTCAACAAGTATGACAAATGGCATCTTCTGGCCATGTCTGGCAGTGTCGTCAAGTGCATATGATATATCGCGTGTGATATCCATCATTTCATAGAATGGCGCTTTTGATGGTGCACGTCTGTAATAATGATATTCGGCATCCGCGCCTCCTACTTCACGTATAAGAGGCAAGATCGCGCGCTCGATTGCCACAGCCGCAGTCATTCCGTCCGCATCGGCATGATGTCGCAGAACGATTGGTTTTGACTTGATAATCGCTTTTTTGATCTCTTTTGCCACATGTTTCATTGCCGGTCGCAATTTCTCAAGGATCTCACTCTCGATCAAAAATTCGATCTCATCGGGTTCAGCCCTTTTGTCGATAGCACTCTCGATCCGATCCCGCACAGTCTTTTCATGAGTTCCTGTGAGTTTCTTGATACTTCGTACTTCAACCTGAACCTTGTCGTCCCGCAGGCTCACTTCACCAACGATCGTCACTATCATATCGGAATCGATATCAGGATATGCACGCTCGCCTGCGCGCTCAAATGCAGCACACATTACCAGACCATCATCATCAGAGATGGTAAATATGGTAGGTCCGCCTGTTTGTTTTACCTGTGTCACTTCACCTTCGATCTTTATGATCTTCCTGACAAAATTACGGAGTTCTGACGATTTCTTAGTAGGAATATCTTTCTCCAATTCGACGGTCTGATACTGTGCAGGATATTTTGGAACAAGATCCATGTTGCCGTTCCTTTTAATGTCCTTAACGTAAACGATGACCTCATCGCCAACATTGACCGCGCGTGTGATATTGCTTGAATGGATGAGCCCTCGTATGTGTGGATTGAAGTCTACGAATACACCAAAATCAGCGATACTGTTCCCGATAGCATGATAGAGCTTTCCAATTTCCACTTCATCCATGTCGCATGATGCATCAAGATTATACACCATCTGCGAACCCCCGCATGTTTTACACATTTCCTCTCCATCAATAAGTTTGTCAATAGGATTGCCACAAACTTTGCACTTGTAAAATGCACCGCGTCCTTCACATGCTTCACATGGTTCTGTAATCTTGATCTCTCCGCTTCCGCCACATTTCTCACAGGCGGCACCGCCATGCAAAAAACTACCCATGTCCTTTTCGGACAACTTCATAAGGTCAACAGCCTTCGCTTTTCCTGAACCCTTACATTGCGGGCACTTATCGGTGGATATAACTTTTACGCCATGACCGCCACATTCTGTACATTTTTCACTCATTTTATCATCCATTACATAGTACATATCGGATTTATCAGTTGCTATACACGAGTTGCGGATCGATCATAATATATCCACTGCTACTTTCATTTTTGTCCATTGCCAGTTATAACTACATTGTAAATGAGAATGAATATCTGCCGACGGTGGTTGTTGCATCGGCAATAATTACAACTAATGACGCATCCAGAATTTATCTTGCCACCAGCACTGTGCATCTGGCTCTCTTTACGACCTCCAAAGCCACGCTGCCGAGTTCCTGATTGATCTCACTTTCGCCTTTACTGCCTACAACAATAGTGTGCACGTCATAGTTCTCAGTAGCATCAAGTATTGCCTTTGCAATAGCCTCGGCGCGTGCCCCTTTCTTCGGGATCCTCTGCATGCTGACCCCCATCAGGATCTTGTGCACCTCAACTCCCATACCCTCACCGGCTTCTACGACCTGCTCCAGTACGTGCTCACCTTTAGCGATCAATTCTTCCCGTTCCGAGTCTTTATTTGCGACAGCCACATACATTGCTGCCATTTTGACGCCATACGACTTTGTGATCTTCATAGCTGCAATCTCTGCTTTCTTTGCCAACTGTGAACCATCAGTCGCCACAAGTATTTCATATTTCATACAACAACCTCCCTTTTACTAATTTTCTGCTCAAGTTTATCAATAGCCAACATTATCCCGAATATAACTGCCTGTGGTCTGGGTGGACATCCAGGTATAAACACATCAACTGGTACAAACTTATCAACACCGCCACCGCTTGCATAAGTATTACCAAAAATGCCCCCGTTGCATGCACATGCCCCCATAGCAGCAACCAGAATAGGTTGCGGAGTGGCATTATATGTTTTAAGAAGAGCAAGTTCCATGTTCCGGCTGACAGGTCCTGTCACAAGAAGCATATCTGCATGACGGGGAGATGCCACAATATGGATACCAAACCGTTCCATATCATAGATGGGGTTTGAAAGAGCATTCACCTCAACCTCACACCCATTGCATGAACCTGCATCCACCTCGCGTATACTTAGCGACCTGCCAAAGATATTCTTAATCTTTGAATGAAGGCGCTGCCCCATGATCTCGATCTCTTCATCAATACTCATGTTCTTCTCCGAAATTTAGTAATAAGGTCTTCTTTGATCTTTGATGCCAATTCATACTCTTGCGTGAGTTTGATCGCATCATGGGTACAAACCTCTTCACACCTGCCACAGAATATACAACCGCAATAATCCAATGTAAGTATTTTCTCACGATTTTCATCTTCTGTAGTGAGATGTACAACTCCTGTCGGGCACGCAGCCACACAATCCCCGCAAAAGGTGCATCTGCCAGAGTCGATCTCAGGCTTACCGCGGAATCCCACAGGCGCAATATCCTGTTCTTTTGGATACCTTTTTGTCACAATCCCGGTCTTGATAGTCTTTTTTAATATTCGTAACATTCCTATCACCTACATATCATTGCCTGAATATGACAGACTAAAGCTCTTGTTTATCAGAGGGAAATCAGGAACGATATTGTCAAGCACAGCATATTCTATTGCAGGCCAGTTGCAATAAGATGGATCGCGCAACTTGCATCTCTCGATCTTTCCATCCCCCATCATTACCCAGTAGATCGTCTCACCTCTTGGTGCTTCCGTATATCCGAGAGCACAGCCAGAGGGAATATCCCCCACATCGACTATCATGTCGGCATCGGCAATTGACTCCAATAATTGCAATGCCTGTTGAATTATGCTAAATGACTGCAATACCTCATCTGAGCGGACAACCGTCCGTGCATACACATCTTCGTCATTGCGAACAGGAACATCAAAATTGATCTGTGGATATGCTGCATACGGATGGTTTCGCCTTACATCATAATCAATGCCTGATGCACGTCCTGTGGGCCCTACAACATGCAGTGCTCTGGCAATATCGTTATGGATAATACCTGTGGTCTCGATCCTGTCAACAAGTGAAGGGGTTTCAATAAGAAAATCTATAAGGTCCCTGAATTCCTGTTCTAACAATGACAATCTGGTTGAAAGGTCTGAAATGTCTTTGACATCACGCCGCACACCACCGATCATGACCATGCCGCGCAGCAGTCTACTACCTGTAACATGTTCATTTAATTGCATCAATTTCTCTTTTAGAATGCCGGCATGAGCAGAACCTACAGCGAAGCCCACATCTGTGGCAATTCCCCCTATATCGCTAACATGGTTATAGAGCCGTTCCAGTTCGAGCAAAACGGTGCGCACATATTTTGCGCACTTAGGTATATCAACAGATGCGATCTTCTCGATAGCCTGACAAAATGCCACAGCATGAGCGACCGAATTGTCCCCGGATACCCGCTCTGCAAGAAATACCGCTTTGTCAATGGAGATATTCTCAAACTGTTTTTCGATACCTTTATGAGTATAGAAATGGCGTATCTCAAGATTGATGATGGGCTCACCCGCAACACTGAACCTGAAATGTCCGGGCTCTATCACTCCGGCATGTACAGGTCCCACTGCGATCTCATAAATTCCTTCACCTTCCACTTTCTTGTAATCATATGTACCTTCCACACGTGGAGGCTTTGAATTAATATCAAAATCCTTTCTGAGTGGATACTGGTCTTCCGGCCAGTCTTCGAACATAACAAGTCTTCTTGGGTCAGGATGTCTTTTTGGCACCAGACCGAACATGTCCTGTATTTCACGTTCATACCAGTTGGCTGCCGGGATCTTGTGAGTGATAGATCTGAATTGCGTTTTTTCTGCCTCGATCTCTATCTGAATGATAATAAATTTATCAATGCCTTCCATTGAAAACACGTATTTTACCGTGAAGTAGCCATCCGTTTTTCTCTGGTCTGTAGCAAACATTGTGATAAGTTGGCCATCAAGATGGCTGTATATGTAATTGCATATTTCCACAACGCTATCTTTTTTCACCGAAAAATATACCTCATTATTCGACACAGTTTCACTGATGATCTGTGAGGCAAACTCCTTCCGTATAATTTGTACAGGATCCATAATATGTGTTGTATCCAATTCTTCCTTCATCTCATTACCTCACAACGTTTACAATGTTCACAACTTGCATTATCATATCAGAGAACTGTGGCGGTATGTAAACTCCAAGCATTACTACGAACACCACGAGGATCATCATTGCACCCAGTGACCATTTGCTCGCATCCCCAACCGTGATCCCTTCAGGCGGCGTTGATAACGCCATCCTGTTTATGTGGTTGAAGAAACCGGCAAATATTATCATTATGAGCAGGAGGACAAGAGTCGAGATGATTATATAGCCCTGCATGAATCCTGCCGCAAGGATTGTGAGCTCACTTAAGAATATACCAAATGGCGGTGAACCTGTAATCGCAAGCCCTCCAAGGACGAGCATGGGACCTGTATATGGCATTGACTTTACAATGCCGCTTACAGGATCGATCTTCGTTGTCCCATATTTCTGGCGGATATTTCCTGCCGCAAAGAACAGGACGGATTTTGTCACTGAATGGTTGAACATGTGAAGCAGAGCTCCAAATATACCCAGCACTCCGCCAAAACCAAATCCCAATGCCACTATTCCCATATGTTCGACACTGCTGTATGCTAGAAGCCGCTTATGATCCCTTTGCATGATAATGAACGGGGTTGCAATAACTAGGGACATGAGTCCGAACATAATTAAAAGAGAACTTGAAAACTCTTTGCCTACAGCTGCCGAGGTGATTATGTGGAACCTGATGATGCCATACACTGCACAGTTTATGACCACACCTGAAAGAAGGGCACTTCCCGGAGATTGTGCTTCGCTATGTGCATCAGGAAGCCAGGTATGCATTGGGACAAAACCTGCCTTAGTGCCATAACCCACCAGAATGAAGACGAATGCGATCTTCATCAGGGTTGGGTCGAACTGGTCTGCAACAGCAATAAGGGATACCCAGCTCAGTGCACCTGCTCCTTCCCCGAGTACCTGCACCGCGGCGTAGTAGGTGAGGATGGTCCCGAACAGTGCAAGGGTTATGCCCACGCTGCATATAATAAGATATTTCCATGTAGCTTCAATTGATGATTTTTTTGTGTTGATGGCAATCAAAGGCGCCGAGAACAACGTTGTCATCTCAATCGCGATCCAGAGTCCAAGGTCGTTTGCCACCCCTACTAAAAGCGTGCTGAATATACACAGGTGGTAAAATACATAGTATATCCTGAGCCGTTTAAGGTCTATCGCACCGTCTTTTAGTTCACGGCCCATGTAGCCTATCAAGTACATTGATATGGCAAAACCAATCAGGGAGGTGATCAGTATCAAATATGCACTGAACGCATCCGCAAACAGCATGCTTTCCCATGTGGTAATTGTGCCGTGTTTGAATACATCAATAACAAGTGTTAATCCGACAATCAGCGTGGCTGTTGAACCGACAAGACCGATGGTCTGTATCTGTTTTTCAGTTCTTGCTATAACACAAAAAAGGGCTGTGAGTACCGGAATAAGGAGTAAATATTTTATCATCCTCTCACCCTATCAATGTATGCAATACGTCCGTATCCACTGTTTCAAACGTCTTGTTGATCCTGAATACCATGATACCCATTATGAGGACAGCTACCAGCGCATCAAAGAATATCCCCAGTTCAACAATAAGCGGCATCCCATAGGTGAGAGATATCGCGCCAAGAAATATCCCGTTTTCCATTATGAGAATGCCAAGCATCTGTGTCATTGCCTTTTTACGGCTTATCATGATAAAAAGCCCGATGAAGAGCAGCGACATGGATACTGAGAGGGCATAGTTGGAAAGTTGTGTATTGATATTTATTGCCTGGGCGAGATAATATGAAATGACTACCAGCAGTCCTCCGATAAGCAGGGAGGGCGATATATTTACATACAGTTCGATCTCACGTTTTACTCCGATATCCCTACTTATCTTGATGAAAACGTAAGGGATTATTGCTGCTTTTATGATCAGCGTGAGAAAAGACACGACATATATCTCGCTTCGTCCTGTCGAGTATGCCACAACGGCTGCAACCACCGCCAATAAGAACGATTGGAACCCGAATGCACGGACACATGTATAGAGCCTCTTTGAGCCCAGTAGCATGAACGTCGAAACAAGGATCAATGCGATGAGCGCTGGCATAAGTCCAGAACCAAAATCGATCTCAGACATTTAGACACCTCTTGCAATAATAAATGAAACAATGGACAAAAACGATAGTATGAGGGATATCGAGAGCAGGTCAGTCAATCTGAACATTCTCCATTTTGCTGTTGAGGTCTCGCTTATTGCCACGCATACTGCGATGATCGCTATCTTGGCGAGATATATTGTGATGGAAATTGCTATCGCTGAAACTGTGATCATACTCCCACCAAAACCTGTGCCCGACCATATACCCCATGGGAAGAATATGTTTGCAAAAAGCGAAAAGATCAGTAGCTGTTTCATCATTGTCGCAAGCTCGATAATTGCCAGTTGTTTACCGGAATATTCAAGCAGCATGGCTTCATGGATCATGGTCAGCTCAAGGTGGGTCGCAGGATTGTCCACAGGTATCCGCCCTGTCTCTGCAATGATGATGATGAAAAATGCGACAACTGCAAACAGGTATGCTGGGGATATCGCCCCGAGACCCGATACCGAGACTGTCTGAGCAATATGGCCCAGGTTTGTTGAACCTGCGCTGACTGCTACTGCAAATATGGATAGCATCATTGCAGGCTCAACCAGTGCAGCCACAAACATCTCCCTGCTTGACCCCATTCCTCCGAAAGCGCTTCCTGTATCAAGGCCCACAAGGACGACAAAGAACCGTGCCACTGCAAATAGGTACATGACTGCAATGATGTCTCCTGCAAAACCAAGGGGCAGATGTGTGGTATATGTGGGGATCAACAACCCTGCTGTGAGTATGGCAACAAATGAGACAATTGGGGTTGCATAAAAGATCCAGGAAGCATTATGCGATACCACAGACTCCTTCCTGAATAGTTTCGCAAGGTCATAGTACGTCTGGAATATGCCTGGTCCTTTTCGCAACTGGAAGAATGCTTTTGTCTTTTTTGAGATTCCAGATAATAAGGGGGCAAATAGTATGATGAGAAATATTTGGGCCAGTACCATTACAATGCTGAAAATAGTGTTACCCATATTAGAAAATATATCCGGGGACATATCAGTTCCCTCCTATAAGGACATACATTAAAAGAACCATCAGGGTTACAAAAATATAAGCAAGATATGAATGGATACTGCCTGATTGGATCACTCTAGCTGTTCTTGATACTGTCATGGCGAGATCAATGACTGGCTCATAAAGATATCGTTCAAATACCGATTCGATATGATACTCGAACTTCATGGAGCTTTTGAAGAACCTGGAAGCTGAATACGTTGTCTGGATATCCCGCTGCTCTCTGTAAATGCTGGCAAACCATATCCTTACAGGATTGGAGAATGCTGTTGCCGTATATTCGTTCCTTGCAGTCAATACAGGCTGGCCGCATCCCCACGTCTCATACTTGCATGCATTCTTCTTAGGTACAAATACCGCGATGACGGTCAACATTGCCAGAATCAGGACTATCA
The DNA here is from genome assembly GCA_030655675.1 of Methanosarcinaceae archaeon. Lineage (GTDB taxonomy): Archaea > Halobacteriota > Methanosarcinia > Methanosarcinales > Methanosarcinaceae > Methanovorans. Next base: position 13,917 of record JAUSPM010000211.1, read on the forward strand.
TCAGCAAGGCAATCCATGTGGTGGAAATGCTTCCTAAGCCTGAAAAGACCGTTGAGGCCATATATGGGGAGGATGACGCGAGTCCTGCTGTTGGTAATGCTATGGGAAATATGGATGCAGATAATCCTGATGAGATGCTCGTTCCGATAATGGGCGTGGATATAGAATCAAGTATACTGATAATATATTGCGGCATTATCCCGAGGATAAGGCATGCCAGCGACATTAACCCCATACCAACTAACATAGGGAACGAGACTTCGTGTGCATGTTCTGCATGACTACTTCTTGGAAGTGCAAGGAAACTCAGCCCGAACGCCTTGGCAAAACACATGGCTGCAAGGGCACCTGTCAGGGCAAGGCCTGCACCGCTGAATAGTATTGCAATGGTGACCATATTATTTGACAGGTTGATGCTAGATAACTGGGTGTGGAAGAGCATCCACTCGCTCACAAAACCATTGAATGGCGGAAGTGCCGATATCGACATGACACCTACCAAGAAAAATCCTCCAGTCCAGGGCATCTTTTTTATCAACCCGCCCAGTTCTTC
>JAUSPM010000219.1 GCA_030655675.1 Methanosarcinaceae archaeon
TTTTCTCATATCATCAACTAACTCATCGCGTCTCACTTTAGCCAGGATAGATGCTGCAGCAACCACTGGATATATATCATCTGCCTTGTGCTGAGATATAACAGTGAGTTGTTTTGCAGCCTCTTGATACTTTTTTGAATAAATATCCTGGACCTGTTTTCCAAATCTATCGGCATTTACATCTGCCGCATCCATAAAAACCTTATCCGGATGTAGATTTTCCAGCACACGTGAAAAACCTGTGACTGTAATAACATTCATGGTCATGATCTTACGCAACTCATCGATCTGTCGTGGACTGATCTCGAATATGTAAAAATCGTCAATGTACCTTTTGATCTGACCTGCAAGATATTCCCTTTTTTTAGGTGCGATCTTTTTTGAGTCCTTAACTCCAAGATTCTTCAGTGAATTAATTCCTGCCTCATCAGCCACAACGCCTGCAATGCACATCGGACCTATCACAGGACCTTTGCCTGCTTCATCAATTCCTGCAATTTTCATCAGAACCTCAAACAAAAAAGAATTGGGCATAAATACAAATACAAATTTACATCAAACGAACATGGTGAATATGACATACCCTATTGTCATCATGATGATCGAATGCTTAAGTCCAGCCATCACGCTACCCTCCCCCATTGCACCTGCCATAAGTCCTGAACTTACACCCTGAATGATAGCTGCATGCTTAAAGAGTTGTGTGTATGCTTCAAGATCAAAACTTCCAAGGAAGCCACCCTGACCACCTGAAGCTGCCATTTTTTCACCTGCAGCAGCCATCTCAGCAAGGAATGTCGTGGATATGACAAATATAACACAAACGAATACAAGGAACGACATGTAGATGATCACAATGTATATCATCATCGTCATCGACCGTTCGCCTTTCATTTCCTGCTCATACGATGCATCTCTCGCAGCGACAGAGAGAACTTCACTGATATCACCACTTGATTCATTTGCCTTGGTAATAAGAGTAAGGGAACGTGCAACGACCTGTGTCCTTAATCTGTTCGCAAACCTGACGAGCGCATCATTGATCTCAAGTCCCCACACGATATCTTTCCATATCTTTTTTATCTCCTTACTTAGCGCTTCGGAATCAGATCTTGCCATGAGCCGTATCGAATCCCTGAGTGTCATACCGGTCTCATTGGTGCTTGCAAGTTTTTTCAAAAAATCAGGAATGTTCTTTTCAAGTTTTTTAAGCTTTCTTGACCTTCTTTCATGGAAAATGGTCAATGGAATAAGAGTAATGTATAAAGCACCAACAATACGATCATCAATAAAATTAACCATCACCCCAATATCTTGAAGGTATTGAATGTTCATGGCAATAGGTACAATAAGATAAATAAGCGCTATCGGTATCGTGACCACTAATGATATCATAGGATTATTAAGCATTGGTTTTAGCGGTCTTTTTAGAGTTTCCTTAAGTGCAAGTGATTTTTTAGATTTTATGAAATCTTCAAAATTCGTCCTTTCCCTTACCTTCTCTTCAGTCTCATCGATCAGTTCACCTTCCACGTCATAGATTGGTGCAAGATGCTCTGGAACGTCTGGAATCCCATGGTCCAGTACAGCCTTTGTCTTCAGAAGCGGAGGTTCACCCAACTCACCGGGTGTAATAATACTTATCATTACCACAAACATGACTGAGCCTATCGGAAGCACCGCATATATGATGGCATAGACCATCATCGATGTTCCCGAACCCATAACAGCCATCATGACACCCATGATGATAATAAACAAAGGACCCGCAACAAATGCCGTTACGTATGATTCTGCAAGCAGTCCCAGTGTTTCCAAAAATCCTTTCTGGTCAATAATAGTTTGTTGAAGATACTGGTTAGCCTTATCCTGGAAATATTTAGAGATGTCACCACCACTGTCAATGACAGTCAACAGGTTATACATGAGATCCTTGAACCTTTTAGATGGCGTCATCTCACTAACATTTAACAATGCGGTTCTGAGGTCATGTCCAAAGTAATCCATGTCCCGCATGAACGTATCTACTTCTTTTGATACCTCTCCGTATGTATCCTCTGATCGTGCAAGCAACCGGAACACATCTATTATATTCATGCCGCCTTTGGTCAGTGCATACATAAATGTCACGGCATAAGGGAGCTGACTATCGATCTTACCTTTTCGCTCACTTGCCTGGAATCCGGGTAAAAGCATAAAGATCCCATAAGTGATTCCGCCCAAAAGCGCAGTCAAAAATATAATGATGAATAGAGCGATAATTATTTCCTTGTAATCAAGTATCCATGCAGTCGATGGACCAAATGTTAATTTTGTTATCTGATCAGGCAGACCGACTACCAAAATGACAATATACGTTGTCAAAAGACCCAATATTGCCCCAACAAGACCACTTAAAACAGAATAAAAAATTGCATTTGAGATATACATCTCATACGAAATTGGCATCCTTGCCTGTTTGAGTTGAAGTTGTAAATTGACATATTTGGCTTTTTTTGCCTTCATTTTGTCCCCTAAAAGAACAAAAGGGATCATTTTAAACAAACTCAAAAATATAACGGCTTTTTTAACATAAACGTCCACAGCAGAAACGGATTTCTCCCCACCTTTTTTGGATCTTTTATCTTTTTTTATTTTACTTTTTTTGGACCCGGCATCTGCTAGGTCAAGTCCTTCATTGGATTCAGAATCATTGATGATTGAATCATCCTCATCTGCTGTAAATACGTTATTATCCATCACTTCACCACAAATGAAAAATTTACTATACCAATTTGAGTTTCTTCAATACCTTTTCAGGAGTTGCCTGATAAGCATTGATTATCCCTGATATCTCCTGATAATCAGTGACATCATTATTAACCATATATTCCAGTACTTTTTGGCGATATATCAATTCCTGCCTAACTTGTGCACTGGTCCACCCTCTTCGCATCTGTATGTCAGCCAGAGCTTTTGATTCGCCGGTTTTATGGAAAGTATCAGTTGTCGAATCCCAGCCAAAGATATCATTTGTTCGTATATTTCTTGTATTGGGATCGATATCCACGATTTCTACAATATATAAATTTCTTCTGACACGTTTTCCTTTAGAATATGTCTGTGACTGTATGCACACGATATCCAGTGCCTGTATCATTGTACGCGGCACGCTTATCGGAGGGTTCTCAAGTCTGTGTATGGCTGATGAAACTGAATCTGCATGCATGGTCGAAAATGTTGTGTGGCCTGTCGACATTGCCTGGAAAAGCGTAAGAGCTTCTTTACCTCGAACCTCGCCCACAAGCAGGTATTCCGGTCGCTGTCGTAGTGCTCCTTTTAGAAGATCATACATATCGATAGCTCCACGGTCATCTGCTGTAAATGAGTCTCTTGTAAGAGCCGGGATCCAATTAATATGTGGAAGTTTCAATTCACGCGTATCTTCAAGTGTTATAACCTTTGCTTTTTCAGGAATAAATAATGAAACCGCATTAAGTGATGACGTTTTACCAGAAGCCGTACCTCCTGCATATATTAAACTCTTGTTGTTTTCAATACACAACCACAGGTATGCCATTGATTCTGCTGAAAAGGTCTTCCATTTTATCAGATCGATCGGTGTGATAGGCACATCACTGAACTTACGGATAGTGAACGTACTTCCATGAGTGGTTATCGTAGTACCCAGAGTCATCTGGATCCTTGAACCATCACCCATAGTCGCATCGACCATCGGTTCTGCAACAGATATATGCTTGCCACTCCTTTGTGCAAGCCTTATTATAAATGAATTCAACTCATCTTCCTGGTAGACGATATTCGTCTCAATATTAGTATACTTTTTATGATACAGGAATATCGGTGTATCATGGCCATTTCCTGATACATCTTCTATGGTGTCATCAAACATAAGAGGGTCGAGCTTTCCGAACCTGATGAAATCACGTTTGATGTAATAAGTTATTTTTGCAAGCATTGGAGGAGTGATTTCTATAGCATAGTCCTTGATGATAACACGGATCTTATTCTCAAGTACCACATCCCTATCTTTCTCTTCACCCAATTCCTCTACTAAAAGCACATTACGAAGCCTGTCTTTGATCTCTGTCAAAAAGGTTTCTTCAAATTCTGAAAGTTCTGGTTCAACAACATAATAGATGGAATGGTTTTTCTCTTCATTGAAAAGAACCACAACAAAAGCATAAGGTTCATTGACCCAGCGACGCTCGAGCTCCTCATAGCCTGCCACACCCCTGAACATACAAAGGGGACCATGCAACTCCGGATCATAAGGTTCGACTTCAACTTCTTCCTGCTTGAATAGGTTTTTGATCTTGTCTATAAACCCAATCTTTTCTTTTTCAACTTCTTCCTCTATTTCGTCATCATCCTGCACTATATCCTTACTAATGTTCTTGGTACTTGCTTCTTCAATTAGATTCTTTACAAGATCGCTTGCAGGTTCCTCGCCTTCAACAGGTTCTTCCACAGAAGATTTTTGAAATTCTTGTTTATCATCTTCTAAGGAAATATCTTTTTTTTCTTCCCCGATCCCTTCTATTTTTCCTGTTTCCACGGTTGATTGTAAAGATTCGTGTGAATCGATTTCATCTTCATTTTCGGTTTCTTTGTCTGGAGTTTCTGATAAATTAGACAATCCTGAAGTGGATGATTTTGGCATGGATGGTCCAGGTACAAGTATGCCAAATTCACGTTCCTTTTTTTCTTCAGAAGACCTTTTATCAGCAAGCCTATTCAATAGGTTTCCAGAATTACCAGAAGGTGTCAGAATTCCAGATTCAACCTCTTGCTCAACAGTCTTGTCATTATTATTTGCATCAAAAAGGTTTGAACTTACTGATTTTGGCTCCATCTGTTCTTTTAGTTCAAACTGTGCTTTTGGCCTGAATAACTTTGGCCCAGTGCCACTGTCATCTAATCCATTATTAATTTGTTCTGACGGTTCGCTTTTCTTAATCCCATATGCTGAACGCACCGCAGAAATAGAACTGGATTCCCCCTCATTTTCGGAATTTGATGATTGGCCGACACCAAGTTGATCCTTATTTTGGCGGAACTTCTTTAGGAGTAAATCACGATCTGCCTTTTTTTTATCAACTATTTCACTCGACCGAATTGTTTCTAAATTATCATCGCCATCATCAGCCATGTTTTCACCATTTTTTTGATCGTATATATTTTATAAATATATAGTGCGAGTTAATCTGAGCGTCAGCGAAGATTTTCTCGTCTAATAATATTGATACAATGAGTGAATAAGTGCCATTTTCATATTCATTATACTTTAATAAAGTATTAAGTATTCAATATATAAATAATACTATTCAGTATTAACTATTCTATATCAAGTGGATTTATGCACAAAAGTAATATGTTATTTACTTACTTATTCTTTGCCATTACACAAATAAATGGTAACAATGTGTTCAGTAATGTATTGGGTGATACATTTAATAATTCGGCAATGGAAATTCATGCCGAGTGATAATCAAATGTGGAAAATATGAAAACTATTATTTTGCAGGTTTTTTGAATACAGATAAACAATACTCATCGCCCTGTGCCATATTTTTTATTGTTTCGAACTCGACAGGTTTACCGAATACGGCTTCAAATATTCCAAGTTTCATACCTTTACATACATTACATGCAATCGGTTGTTCTTTAACAAAATCAATATGTGGGCATTTAGTTATCTTCATGGAATAGTTGGAATCAGAATCAACAATTGTTTCTCCTTCGTAAATATATCCAACACGTTCAAGTACACGGTAACAATAATTAAATAATGCAGGGTAATCATTTTTTTCTGCAAGTGCCTTGATCTCATCTGTTGGCTTTAGATTGCAATCTGGTCTGGAAAGTGCTACTAAAAACGATTCCTTAGCGCATTCACGAAGCAACATTATGGCAGCATTTTCACCAACTATCTCAGTCATTTTTTTAGGAAATCCACCGAAAAGATTAATGTGTAAAAGATCTGCAATATTATCAAATCCTGTTTTTTCATCCATTTTATTATCCATCCCTTTAATAAATGTTAGATACATTTGCACAACATATCTGAAATGATTACTCTTATTGTATATACAAATTAGTAGTTGTGATATAAATAGGTACTTATAAAAAAGGCCTTGGGACAATATTATTAGATCTGCCCAAATTTGCTTAAAACAACCTCATCCTCATCCAACAAAATTATATCCCTGATATAATACTCCGCGTT
>JAUSPM010000220.1 GCA_030655675.1 Methanosarcinaceae archaeon
ATACAGAACATAAAATGAGTGATATCAATGGATATGCTAATTTATAACTTAGTCCGGGGCATCGCCCCAAAAGTAAACGAATTGGATGAAGCTTTAAGAGAAGAAGTGCTATCCAATCCGTATTTCATGATCACTGATGAAGGACGTTTATCTTTCTCCCCTGCCGCCTGTATGACCATGACCAATCATCTTTACATGGAGATCAAAAAACTGGCATTGTACCAAACCGTCACTCAGATCGATCAAATTGCAGTTACAGCACAGGTTTTGAAAATGAATGAAGGTATAATTAACCAGAAAATAAAAGATGCGATCGTCAATACCTTGCATGAAGCCGGCATTGATCCATTTTCACTTAAATATCCGGTTGATGATCTGGCTGATAATCCTGTAAATGATGACAAAAAAGAAGAGATCGATATCGGTCTTGAAAATCCTAATGCCGAAACTGACGAAACTACTGTAGATATTTGGAACAAAATTAAATGATAAGGAGTGTGTGTAATGAACAAAAACAATTCGTTAATATTCTCATCAGAAAAGGGTGGTGCCGGGAAAACAGCAATCTTGGGTAATGTTGCAGCATTCACATCGTATCGTGATGATAGCACTGTGCTGGTCGTTGATGGAGATGTGACCAACCAGTCAACAACAAAACAATTATTGCCTTCGCTTAAAAATGATAAGATCAATGAACTTGAACAAAAAGGGATGTTCCTCTCAACTGAGAAACTCTTAATGGGATTGTTTGATGAAACACTTAGTGCAGAATCAGCATTTTCAAGACTGTCACAAAAAGCAATTCCTCGTTCATCACTTCCGGTTCAGTCATTATTCGTTCTTCCATCTAAAGGAAGGACCCGATTCGGACATAATCTTAATCCAAATGCTATTTTAGAACCAATGAATAAATTAAATGGCGCACTCCTTGATGTCTTTGATCATTTATTCTATGATACTGAAGCCACAAGCAATGTACTAAAAGAGATTCTTGTGGCAATGGATAGCACTGAACTTGTATCCATTGTAACTCCTGAAAATCTTGATGTTGAAATGGATATGCTGGCAAAATATGAAAATGATTCTGCAATTGTTCGGGGAATAATACTCAATAATGTATTTGAAGAGAACATTTCTGAACAATTAACGAAAATATATGACAGCGGATTCCCACTAATCAGCCTGATCCCGTTCGATATGCAGATGATATTGGCAACACATCGGCGCGCACTTGTTGTAGGAGATGGAAGTAATGTGGACTATGCATTGCGTGTTGCATCGCTTAACCTGACCCAGCAAAGAAAACTTGATGAAAAACAGATCAAAGCAATGTTTTCGAATGCCGAATCCGTATATGATACATTTGCAAGCAGTACACTGGAACTGAAAAGAAAGCAGATCACCTCAAATTCAAGTAATGGTGATGAAAAGAAAACAACTCTACCGGGCAATCCATTCTCATTCATATCAAAACTTATGAATACAAAAGTATCAGGCAGGACCTGAAAAAAAAATTGGAGTATCCACAATGTCATTCCTTGTCCGAAAATATATCGCTTTATTTTTCAGCCTGCTTATCATATCAACAGTGACAACCCCGGTATTTGCACAAACGAATGAAGATATTGAAACGAACAGTTCATTTCAAATATCCATTTATACAAATCACCTGATGGCATTATCTGTTGCTGCATCCATTGCAAGTATAGATGATCTGCCTTTGATCTATCAAAGTTATCTTTCAATTCACGATAATGTCATGTCGATCTATGAAAAAAACGGATATCTTCCGACATCGGTTTCACATGAAGGAAAAGTCATCAATGCCACGCACGATACTGAATCATTAACACAATTAATCCTGGCGGATATTCTCTTGACCAAAAGTTCAGAAATGAATGTGGAAACTACCCCGAATGAAAAAAACCTGCTCAGGGAAACATGGGATGATATTGAAAATACAGGGATGGGAGTGGAATTTCGTGATGCACTTCTAAAACAGCTGGTATTGCGTGGTTATGTGATCGAGGATGTTGACACCTATAATATGTTCTCTTATCAGGATACTGCCACATACCTTTCTGAAATGAGATCTATATACGGATATGAACGGACAGCCGACGAAAAATATCTGATGAACCAGTATTTCTCAGGTTTTGACAAATTGAACCGATTCGACATATCAAATACCGGAATTGCCCAGGAAGATTATGATGATTATAAACGATTGACCCAAAGCCTGATATTGCTTGAAGAAGAGCGAAACACTCTCATGACAAGAATTGAAATAAATGAGAATTCCGATGGTGGGGTCGTATATATCGGAAATGAAGATGATGTTTCAAAATTCAAAAATACTGAATTGAAAATTGAGGAATGCAGTTCCACTTTAAGTCAAATAAAAGAAAAATATGCAATTAGTGGAGATTTTGAAATCGAGTATTATTCCATAAGCGCACAAACAAACAGCGAAAAGAAGTATCTCACAGTTCCGGTTACAGATCTGGTTGATATTGCGTACAAAAAACATGAAAATTATCTGTTATGGAGTACAGCGGTATATGTTACGTATCGTCGCGAGAATCCCTATCTGACTGTACCTGAACTGGAAGCATTTGATGAATATGTTACCGCCTATGAAAACGTCCGGGCCCTTGAAAAAGAATACGAACAAACCAAAAATAAGATCAAGGATCTTGAAGCGCAGGGTGATCGGATAATAACTGCCAAAGAACGTGACGGTACAATAGAAGATAGAACATTATCGGCAGCAGAGAAGATTGAACTCGAACAATTAAAAGAAAGAAAAAGTAATTTGAAAGTCCTTATTGAGGATTACAAAAACACTGCCAAAACAATATCTACAGAAAATAAACTCAGTGGTGTATATGCCAATTCATTGTATTATAGCAGAGGATTTGCCCCATATTACTCCGATTACTATGAATGGAAAAAAATCGATCTGGTTGCACATTCACTCTTCCGGGCAACGTACAATGCACAACCATATAAAACCAGCACAGGATACACATATGGTCCATCAACATTATCATTTACCGATAACGACGAACTTGATCTGTCAATTGAATCCGAACGGAAACGATTAACTGATTTTGTCAATTTGTATAAGAATCTGGATCAGCGATTCAGTGAAACTATCAAATCATATCCAACACCTGTGTGGAAACTCAATGCCAGACAGGTATCAGACGTATATCTTGCACAGGCAGATTATTTATTGAATAGTATTGAGAATCCAACTATACGTAATGCCGTTTACCTCTCGGCAATACAGGAAGCACGGGTATGCAGTATGTCCGTTCCGTACAAGAAAACCTATGTTTACTATGACATCAACAATCAACCGGTAATTCAAATTGTAAAAACAAAAGATCTGGATACAGCGACATTTAATCGTATTCTTGAAAATGTATCCGATAACGAAAATCTTGATCATGCAACAGTACTGATAGCGAACTGGGAAAAAGGCACCACTGCGGAACAACTTATCCGGTCATTGTTCACGAACAGTTCTGCAGTCTCAGCAGATATTGAAATTAAAAAGTTGATCAATGCAAGAACAGATAATATTGACCGTGTTCCACCAATGACAACCGAACTGTCCAGTTTATTGAACAATCCATTGATAACTGAAGAACAAAGAGATACCCTGTCATTATTGCTAAATAGTGCAGGCAATGAGATCGCTAAAAGTGAGAATCCACAACTCCAGCCATTGCGATATAAATATGTGGAATACTATCGAAAACCAATTACCGTACATACCACTGAAATATTAAATGAGATCGATACCTGGTCAAACGATGATACAAAGTATTCCATCAGTCAATCAGCATTGATGGAATTGACTATGGAAGTAGACCAATATAACCGAATTTATACGACTTTGCCTGTAAATAAAAAAGAAGAATATCGGTTAGAAAATGATTATGCCAAACTTCTTCCGTTACTTACCACACCGCAGACAAAATATGAACTTGCATCTGTTATCCTGACCGAGAACATCCGGGTCCCTGAAAAAACAAAACAGGAATATCTAAATGTTGTTGAGCAACATGAAAAAGATATTAAAAGATCAAGGTTGCTTCTACTGGGCGCAGGAATAGGATTGATGATACTGGTCTTTGCTATATTCTATTTCGGATGGTTCCGCAAAAGACCTGTAATTAAAGTCCAAAAGAAGATCAATCCGGGTATGTATGAAATTAAGATTGAAAATACCGGACGGAGCACAGGTAAGATAGATCGAATATTAATGATGCCAAAAGAGATCATGCCGGTACAATTCATGAATGATTTTGTTCGTGTTACCGATACAGACGGGAAAATGATCACAATCCAGGGCGATCTGCCAGCCGGTGAATCAGTCACGATCCCGATAAAACCACTTGAAGGGGATTGAGAAGATGTATAATAGTCGTTTTGCCCGGCGTAAGGAAGGAATAACTGCCGCGTGGGAAATATATTCAACTCCCACAATTCTTAATCGAATATTCAATTCCGTACATGCGATTGATACTCTTCGATTTTCATCCGGTTCTTCAGTCGCGTATGTGTATGAATCCAAAAATAAAAAAACAATGTATATCCTGATGATGTACAGTCTGATAAAAGGAGAAGGAAACGGACAAAAAACCATATCTAATATCAAAAATCATGCAGCAAATCGAGGATACAGGATTGTCACAACAACTTCAATTAGATCCCCATTCAAGAAAAACGCGGATCGTTTCTATGAACGATGTGGATTCAAACATGCCGGAAATGATGACAAGCACAGTTATTATGTCATTGAAAATATGAAAAGAACCGGTGTCATTAGTATCAATTCACAAGACGAATATGCATACAAAAAAAGTTACACGACCGCAGATAAAATCACAATACTGGTTAGCATGATAGCGTATACCTTTCGAATAAGAGGCAAAGAGCCTATTGTCGTGGAAATTATGGATAAATGGTTTGACCACCAATCCAACCTACCTGACAGGTGATCAAAATGGTTAAAGCGACTACTTTACTGACAGATGTTTTTGCGATCATCATCCTGATAATAGGGTTTAGTCAATCCTATGGAATAATAGGACCTGTGGCACAGACTCTGGTAAAATCACATACATTTGCTACTGCCATACATTATCAAACAATGGATACCTACAAAGATACAGGCCTTTCATACTATTCGAGAATCCCCATTCCTGCAGGGTACAAACTCATACTTTACGATAGCAGTTACCCGAATGCAATGTACAAAGGAAAAGCGTATTTAATAGCTGCCGGAAATTCAAGTGCCATACAAAAAGAGATAGGCACTTTTGACCATATTGGTAATTCATTGAATGAAGTGTACGGGCCGGGATGGATGATCGTAAAAACTACAGTGGCGGGTTATATTGTGATTGATTATCACAGTGGTGCCGACGCAAGTAGACTCATGCCGGACGGCCAAAACACCATGCCATTCCAGGATACTCTTGTTGGATATGGAAATGCCCTGTCCGATCTTGTCACCAACCTATACTGAGGATCTCAAAATTATGAAAGCAATTATGTTGAACTTGTTCACACTATCCGCCGTCTTAATAGCGATTGCTTCGCCTCTTATCGGGTATTTCGTATGGTTTATCGCACTTGGAATATTATGCCTTGGACGGGTGATATTTTTGTGGGATAAAATTGACGATATGACTCAAATAATCCGTGTTGCTTTATCTTCCTGGGCATATTTTTCACTTGCAGTGTTCATTCCAAAATGGATGCTGTTAGTGAATATTGAACATGTGGAACTTTACGCTTTGATGGTATCCACTGTCATTATAGGCATATCGCTCCAGATCGAAGCATATCGCACACAATACAATGACGGTTTTTACCTGATCGATTTCTTCTCATATGCGATCCATTATCTTCTATTCACAACAATACTTTCCCTGCTCTCGTATTTCATATTGAATACGATCAGCAATGGTAATCTGGATATGGGATACATTTCCGGAATTGCCTATGGTACTGTCTATAAAAGCGGAGTGGATATCCTGATTATCCAGATCAGTGCAGTCGCATCACATTTAGTTACAAGCAAGCTTCACAATCTCTATAGACCGGTTTTTGAAAATGTTATAATATACAAGAAGGATACAAAATATGTCAAGAATAATTGATTATTTAAGTGGGAAAACAGATACCTATTTGATCAAAATAGGCACATTTGAGAAACGCATAAGAGTTATTCATCGAACCGGTGCAGTGTTTGTACTTGGAATGATTTACCTGATCATAACCCATTTTGAAACTATGGATACATCCGACCTGTTCATAGCAAATATGGTTGCCTTCGTACTAACAACGAATATCATGAAATACACCATAGACTCTACGCGAGATGTTACTGTTGGCAGGCTTGCGGTTGAACATGTTGTCCTATTAACGGTAATGGTTATCCTGATACCAAAAGTGTTATCCGGGTTTATACTTGCACTTCTTTTGAACATACTTGTCATGGCAGAATTACAAAAACCGGCATCATCTTGATCTTTTAAGAAATGGAGAATAAGAATGACTCAAAAACATACCCTGTTTATCCTTATTGTAATCGTCTCAGTCGTGCTTGGATCTGTAGTATCGGGTTGTTTGGGCGATAAAGACGATACAATGTCCGAACAACTTTCAACCATGTCACAACCAGAACCACTGAACAGATCCGACCAATTCATTCAGGATCTTGATATCAGAGTCGTTCCACTCAATGAACTGGAAAAATCAAATCCGCAAATATGCAGTCAACTCATAACATTTGGAATCAATCGTGTGGCTTATGTAAAAAATGAAAATGTTGATGGATGGAAATTTGATTTTGCATCAAATACCGGAAGTCGCAGATTTACTGACATCATAATTGAAGATCCACGTACATCAATTGGATTATACGGTCAGGTCTCGGGTCATGTTATTTTATTGGGATCTATACCTGCATACAAATTCACAAACGAAGAGATGTGGTACTACATAATGAATATCGGAAATGCCGTCATTGTCATGGGAGGCACGGATCAATCCCTGGCTTATGAAGACTGTAAATCAATGGCAGAATATACATCAGAGAAATTGGGCAATCCAAAATCGAATATTAATCTTGAAAATATCGGTAATCAAATATATCCAAAAGGTGCAGGTGTTAAAAGCAGTGATATTGAAGAAAATGCCGTGTATAAAGCGTTTGGAATTAAAATTCCAGTTGCCTTTGCCGGTTCTGTGAGTTGAAATTGGAGGATAAATATGACTGAATTATATTTGATACTGTTTTGCATGGCATATTTGCTCTATGTAAGCTGGTCTGACATAAAAACCCGCACATCCGCCACTTCCATCCATATACTGGTTCTGGCAGTTCTTGTACTGACAACATCGTTTAAACTTTCAACTGCAGGTGATGTAAACTTAGTTGAATACGGACTAAAAGGATGTTTTTTGGGAATACTTTTTACTCTTCTTACAATTGGAGTAATAGAACAGTCGTTTAATCGTGAAACTTTTCTTTTCACATTCCCGATATTTGCAATGCTATCCTATCTTTACATAGCCCTGTCTGAAAGTCACAGCATGCAGATTGTCCTTGCACTTCTTATCCCAGGCATCCTACTGTGGGACCTGGCAAGTACGCGCAGACTCTCCCTAATGCAAAAGATTCCATTAGGAGGCGTTGTGTGGTCAGTTGCATATATGGCAATGATCGTGTTTTTATTTTCAGTCCTATCGAATGAAATGGTAGGCATTAATACCCGGGCTATAATCGTATTCAATTTCATTGTTCCAATTGGAATGCAACTGCGTACAAATGGATTTGGTAATGGTGATGTATTGATCTTGTGGATAATCACGGCGTTTATGATGCTAATTGGAAAAGACATTACTGCAGGATATGGCGTATTATTGTACGCTGGAATACTGTACATCTTCTTCTCAATCGGAAGAGTTGCAATCCACATGCGTTCAAATGATACCGAGATCTATAAGGTATTCATGAACCTCTCCATTACAACTCTTCTTTCCATCACGGTTTTGGCAATGATACTCTACCAACTTGTCACAAGATCAACTGCTTTTTTAGTGAATACAACCAGTGGGATCCTATTTTTTGTATCAATATTTGTGGTTATGATTGTGCCGGTAATGCTGGCTCAAAAACTTCTTAATAAATACTTAGACAAAAAGAAAGATGCATGGGACAGAGTACAGGAATACGTAGATAAAGTTCCACGACTTAAAAAAGAGCCGTTTGCTGTTGAAATGACATGCGGTTTCATCCTGACGATATTGCTGGGAACACCTGCATCGATTATTTTGAGGTATATTGTGATTCCGATGCCGTTTTAGATTTACCTTTTTTGGTATAGGAACGTGCCGCGCTCGCGCGGGTTGTTGCGCCGTTTTCCATCTGGCAACATTTTGTATTATGTCAACTGTATAATGTCTGATATAAATTGATCAAATGAATGCTTGTGTGTATCCAAAACTATTTTGCGCTGGCGGAATTACTCAACCCTTTTGTCGTTAAGGTTTGATCTCGTTCTTTTAAGGATACGACGTACAGATTCATGGGAGATGCTTTCAATATAATTAAGTTCGACAACCCTGTCGGCTAACAATCGTAAAGACCATCTCGCAAAGCCTTCCGGTGGTTCACTGCAACTTAATGCTACCAATTTTGCTTCGAAATCGTCGTCCGTTTTTTTATCGTAGGTACGGTTTCTCTTTATTCCGTTTAGGGCAACTTCGATGCCTTCCAGGACAAAACGTTTCTTTACACGATCGATCTTTCTCATACTGATGTTCAGGATACGAGACATTTCGTCGTTGGTGGAACGGTTTGTCTGATACTCACCCTTATCGCATCCAAGCAGGATCAGAGCGTTAAGAATTTTCTGAGATTTGTAGTTACCTTTGGAAGTGAGTGCGGTAAGGGAGTTGCGTTCGTCTTTGGTAAGTGTCACGTTGTATTTTTTCATGTTTGATCATCTTATGTTTAGAAGATGGGGATTGGATAAATATATTACGACATTGTATGGTTGACTGATTTTACATAAAGTCGAATTATGCCCCGACTTTATACACAGACTCTTTACTTTTACACAGGACGTACTTTATACACAAAACCCTACACTATAGGATTTGGGTAAAGATTGATAACCACCTCAGGATTCAAAGCAAGAA
>JAUSPM010000221.1 GCA_030655675.1 Methanosarcinaceae archaeon
TGGTCGGAATGCAATATGCACGATTTCCCCGTCATTACTTAACTTCTCAATTTCGTCTTTTGAACTTACTACTCTTATTTTCATTTAATGTCACCTTTGAATTTATTAGATAATTTAAATTCAATCACATTTAAACATACTGAAATACCAATGAAAAAACTTAAAATACATACCCGATATTCAACCAGCCGTAGGGATGTAACAAGATGGATTATGAAATGAAAATCCACCCCGCGTAGAGATATCTTACAAAACGTAACAGCTTGTCCTCTAAAAAGGAACTGAAAATTTGCAAATTTGTGGGAAATATGATACGGGCAGGAAGCAAGGGGAGTTGCAGTATCAGGGACTATAACAATGTTTTTGAGATCAAAGTAATGAAATGTATATATACGTCAATAACAATCCACACCAATGTCATCAAAAGATGATATTGATTGATGCTATATGCGCTGATCAATGCGTGCCCGTTACAGCGCGCAGGTAGCTCCCGTCCACAGCGGCGGCGAGCTAACCCTACAATACAATACATTGCATTGGAATGGTGATTTGATTGAAAGTCGTAAAAACTATTGGGGTTCGGCTCAAACCCACACCAGACCAGATCACAGAATTTGAAACGTTATTCTTATCCTTCCAGAAGGGAATCAATTGGTCCTTATACGAGATCGAGAAACGATATCAGATTTTTTTGAAAAACTATTCACTAATCCCAAAAGACCAGAGAATTGTAGGTATATGTGCATCTTGTGGCAGTGAAAAAAATCTATCCTATACATCTACAAAAGATCCGGATACAAAACATTGCACATTCTGTGCCATGAAAACGTATAGTGAGTACACCATCCGAAAAGAGATATACAGTACAAAAGAACGTGTTGTTGAACACGACTTGAAAGATGTTGTTGATATTCCAAACAAAACCCATTACGGCAGACTTTTTGGCCAGGCATATACGATCTGGAAATCGTACAATGATAGAAGAAGTAAGCGGTTGTGGGAATGCGAAACAATTGAAAATGAAATTGCTGAGTATCCAAATAAACAATATCTAAAAGCCGCAATGTCAATTGAACAGCTTACATCTGAGATCAAAAACAAAAACCTGGATTATACATGGAGAGTTGCACAAACACAGGCTACACGACAGGTATATCTTCGTTTTTCAAAAGACGAACAGGAAGAAATAAAAAATATACACAATAAATTGATGGATTTAAAACGCCTCAAAAACCAGCACATTGATTTCCCACAAGTCAAGCATAATCGCAGTATTACGATGTATAATATGTTTGTCAAATGGCAGGACAGTGTACTATACATGACACTTTTTTCCAAAGGACAGACGAAAGTTGAGTATTTTGGAAAGGAATATCTCAAACAGTTCATACCATCTATGGAAGAGAATCGACCATACTGCACTTTGAACAAAAAAAGTGATCAGTACTATTTGCTATATCCTCTAACCATAGAATTGCCTGACCCCAAAGACATCAATGAGCGCGATGCATTTGTGTTCATGACATCACCAACCAAAACAGCGATTGTTCGATATGACGCAAGCCGTGTTTTCAAGTCTGTTAAATGGTTTGAAACCGGGAATCTGGTGTTTTCAAAGCGGAAATTCATGGATAAACGTGCACAGATGACAAAACTCAAATCACCTGATGAAAAAAGGAGGAAATTACGACGAAGACTGCGGAAAATCTATAATCGTGGGAACCTGGAAGAGAGATTTGTAAGTACGTATAACCATCAGCTTACACGCAGTATGGTGGATTACATCATGGACCAGACAGACAAACCCAAAATTGTAGTTTGGGATGTTGGAAATGGTATTAAGCAGAATTTTGGTGGAAAGTTGAATCACCTCAAGAGTCTGTGGCCGGCAGTACAGCAGCAAAAATATCTTCAGCATAAAGCCATGCAGTTGGGAATACCGGTAATTGAACTTAAATACAATACATGCAACGATCTAATATGTTCAGCATGTGGTGAAAAACAGATGAACAAAAACCGGCCCGTAAAAGTAATTACTGAATTGATAAGAGGTACTAAAAACTTCAAATGCAGTGCATGCGGCCATGAAACCAACATGCTTATCAATCAGGCAAATAATGTTCGCCTTCAAACGTGACAGTTTAAATCAGAGGAATGTAAATGATTATCCCAAAAACAAAAACGGTTGCCAAAAGACTGCTCAGTATCACACTTTCAGTATCAATTCTTGCGATTTTTCTCTTATCACATTCGTATATCGAAGAATACAATTCAGTGGAAAAAAAAATATTCCAGGTTGAAGACGGGTATGGATTCAAGGTATCATATCCGGGATACAGCCATTACCAACCACACACACCCGGGATTAATGGCTTTGAACCGATGGATTATGAAACTGCAAACACACTTGCAGAACAATCTCAAAGAAATATACAATTGGAACTATTGCGTTCATTCGTGGCCAGTGCTGCAGGAGATGAATGGATCAGAAAAGCAGCTGCGCCGGGTGAACCGAGACGTTCCGCTGTTGGATTCTCGATTGGCGACAAAGGGTATATGGGAATGGGAGTCGGAGATAAAAGTGGATTATACACTGATTTTTGGGAGTATGATCCAATAAACGATACATGGACCAGAAAAGCAGATTACGGGGGAGGAGGGAACATAAATCCAACAGCATTTTCAATTGGAAATAAAGGATATGTTTTAACCGGGACCAACCTCAACACTTACAGTAGAAATAATCCTCAAGGTACACCTACGTTTTGGGAATATGATCCAGCAACCAATGTATGGACCCAAAAATCAGATACAGCCGATGGTGGAAATGTTGGATTTTCGATCGGTGACAGGGGATATCTTGTAAATACCGGTTCAAGAAAGTTCAATGAATACGACCCGGTGAACGACACATGGACTCCAAAATCAGATTTTGACGGAGCCACACGTCATGGACCGGTTGGTTTTTCAATCAATGGTAAAGGGTATGTAGGAACCGGAAGAGGGGAAGCATTTTACAACGACTTTTGGGAGTATGATCCAACAAACAATACATGGACTCGAAAAGCAGATGCCGGTGGAGGTACTGTAGAAGGGGTAGGATTTTCAATTGGAGATAAGGGATATATTGGAACCGGATTTGACCGTCTTGGAAGAAAACATGATTATTTTTGGGAATATAATTCTCTCAATGATACATGGGATGTAAAAGAGCCTATAGGAGTGATTGGGAGATCATTAGCGATTGGATTTTCAATTGGAGACAAAGGGTATATGGGAACCGGAGAGGATGTCTACTTTAAGCCAAACAACAATTTCCTGGAGTATATTCCTGCTCAAGAAAATATCAATATCACTGAAAATACTACCCAAAATAATGAAATTGTAGGGTCATCCATTTTAGATGTGATCAAAGCGATTTTGACAAAGTTGTTTGGGTAAAAATGGAAAGAAGGGAGGGGATCTCCTTCCAAAAATCAGGAAGTTAAACTGATTAATGCTGCAATCAATATATTACAGAAGGTAAGGTAGGGTAAGGTAGGGTAGGGTAGGGCATGCCCGAATTAACGCCTGTGAAAATGTTCGTTGGAATATCAGTGAAGCAGGATACCACCGTCTTGTAGACGGCGGTATGTCACCCGAAAAAGAGTCCAATACTTGCCGCATAGCGGCAGATGTGGAGATGAATGCGCCAATCCCCATATTCCGATGATATTATACTAAAACTAAGTCATATCATTCAAACGAATCCGCACTCAAATATTACTTTCACTCCGCTTGGCTCTAATATATGTAGAAATAAGTCCTATTATTATCTGACAAAATGCGGGGTCTTGCATGCACCCCTGCGCCCCAATGGGGTAAATTTTAATTCTCCTAATTCTAACTTTTGTAGCATTTCGATTTCTTTCTCATGATTATAGAAAATGTTCAACAATTTGTATTTGAACAATTCTTGTGCCAGCATCATTTATGCCATTATTTGAAAACATAATCATCACAACTTTAAATATGACTACAGTCATATATGACTAGAATCATATGTGACCATAGTCACAGTAAACAACAATCATTACCAATTGAGAAGATGATAACATGTCCCTGCGTGAAAAAAGTAAAATCGAAACAAAGAATAAAATTTTTGAGGCATCCGGGAAATTATTCAAAGAAAAAGGGTTTGAGAATACTACTGTTGATGAGATCACAACAGAAGCCGAGATAGCCAAAGGTACATTTTTCAATTATTTCCCGACTAAAGAAGCACTCCTCCTATACTTCGGAGAACAAAAGGAAGTGTTGATTTATAATCAGATTGAAAATGATTCGGTAAAAAACATTCCTACAAAGGAAAAGATTAAGAATATACTGGTTTTTCTGGCCGAATATTACGAAAAGGATAAAGAACTTACAAAATTGATAATCTTTGAATACCGAAGATCGATAGGATATTCTGGCCTGAGATCCGGTGAAGATAAATGTAGAATCCACCGCCTTACCAAAATTCTCCACGATTTACTTGAAGATGGAGTGAAAAATGGGGATGTAAAAAGCCATTTTGAAGTGAAAAAAGCAGCAGAAATTCTAACTGCCGTCTATTTTCATTCACTAATAGTATGGTTAAAATCAGAGAGCGATTTCTCCTTTTCCAGTGACATATTTGAAAAGATAGACCTGTTATTTGAAGGCATAGGGGATTGAATACAATG
>JAUSPM010000224.1 GCA_030655675.1 Methanosarcinaceae archaeon
TACAATGCTGATTTTGATGGTGATGAGATGAATATGCATGTGCTTCAGACTGAAGAGTCAAGGGCAGAAGCAAAGATATTGATGCAAGTGCAGGAAAATATCCTATCTCCACGTTTCGGTGGTCCGATCATAGGCGGAATACATGACCACATATCAGGCATGTTCCTGCTTACAAGAAATGAGAATTTCATTTCAAAGAACGGTGCTCTGGAACTGCTTAGAAAGTCAGATATCAGGATATTGCCGGAACCTGCAGGACATAAAGATGATGGTGAACCTTATTGGAACGGCAAACAGATATTCAGCCAGATACTTCCAAAAGGGCTTGACCTTGAATTCCCTGCAAAAGTATGTTTCCAGTGCGAGACCTGTAAAAAAGGCGATTGTGAAAATGATGCATATGTTGTGATCAAGAATGGAGAATTGCTCAAAGGTACAATTGATGAGAATGGTATTGGTGCTTTTAAGGGACTTATTCTTGATAAGGTGGTCAAAGAATACGGCACGACAATAGGTGCAAAATTCATTGATGATGTCACACGTCTTGCAATTCGTGGAGTAATGCGAACAGGGCTCAGTTTCGGAATTGCTGATGAGGATGTGCCAAAAGAGGCTAAGATCGAGATTGCCGATGTTCTGGTAAAAGCCGAAGAAGAGGTGCATGAACTGATCAAGGCATATGAAGCAAAGGAACTTGAAGCATTGCCAGGTCGAACTCTTGCAGAGACCATTGAGATGCTCATTATGCAAAAACTTGGTAAAGCACGAGACAGTACCGGTAGGATAGCAGGTGACCATCTTGGTCTGGAGAATTCTGCTGTAATCATGGCTAAATCCGGTGCGAGAGGTTCAATGTTGAACCTGACCCAAATGGCAGCATGTGTTGGTCAGCAGGCGGTTCGTGGAGAGCGTATCAAGAGAGGATATTCCCAAAGGACACTCACACACTTTAAAAAAGGTGACCTTGCTGCAGATGCACATGGTTTTGTTAAAGCAAGTTACAAGAGTGGACTCAATCCAACTGAATATTTCTTCCATGCAATTGGAGGTCGTGAAGGTCTTGTAGATACTGCGGTTCGTACTTCACAGTCCGGATATCTTCAGAGGAGGCTTGTGAATGCATTGCAGGACCTTGAAGTACAGTATGACGGTACTGTGCGTGAAACGCGAGGTGTCGTTGTACAATTCAAATATGGAGAGGATGGAATTGACTCTACCAAGAGTGATTACAGTAAACCAGAGGCAGTACATAGGATCGTTCGTTCGGTCACAGGAAAGGAGGTGAACTGAATGGCTATAAGTGAAGCGACAATTGAGTCGATGATAAAGGATCTGGAACTTCCAAATAACATCTTAAAGACACTTCGGGATGATGCGTTGAAGGTAGGAGTCTCAAAGAAAGAGATGGAAGAGATTATCGAGCGTGTTATGGAGAGTTATAAATATGCATGTGTTGAACCCTGCGAGGCTGTAGGTGTTGTTTCTGCACAGTCTATCGGTGAACCCGGTACACAGATGACTATGCGTACTTTCCACTATGCGGGTGTGGCTGAGATCAACGTAACCCTTGGTTTGCCACGATTGATAGAGATCGTAGATGCAAGAAAATCCCCAAGTACTCCTATGATGACTGTTGCACTGGATGAAGGATATTCAACAGATCGTGACAAAGCCAAAAATGTTGCATGGGAAATTGAAGCAACGCATATAGAACACCTGGCAGATGTGACCACCGATCTGGCAAATATGCAACTTATCATTGATCTGAATGGGAAAATACTCACTCAGAGAAATATGAATATTGATGATATTGCAGATAAACTACGTGATGGACTTGGTGCGAAAATTAGCAGTCCGGATGCTGTGGAAAACCAGCTTATTATTACGCCGGATGCCCCCTCATATCGTGAACTTTTGCAGCTTGCAAAGAACATACACACGGTTACCCTCAAAGGAATAGAAGGTATCAAGCGAGTCGTTATTCGAAAGGATGGAGATGAGTATACACTTTATACTGAAGGGTCTGCATTAAAAGATGTTCTTCTGATCGAAGGTGTTGCTGCTACAAGGACCTATACTAATAATATTGTTGAGACATATGAGGTATTTGGTATTGAAGCTGCACGCAACTCGATCATAAAGGAAGCAGTCGATACCCTAAACGAGCAGGGTCTTACTGTCGATATTCGGCACCTAATGCTTGTTTCGGATATTATGACTTGTGATGGGGAAGTTAAACAAATTGGTCGTCATGGTATTTCCGGTGAGAAGGCGAGTGTGTTTGCACGTGCTGCATTCGAAGTTACTGTAAACCATCTTCTTGATGCAGGAATGCGTGGGGATGTGGATGAACTCAACGGTGTTACCGAAAACATTATTGTCGGACAGCCAATTAAGTTGGGTACAGGAGATGTTCACCTGATCTCCAAAAGAAGCGGTAGAGCCGGACTAACATAGTTATGTCGACCAGAAAGTAGATATAATGACTCAGATATTACAATACAAATCTTAATTGATACTATATAAAGAGATGATTTAAATGGATATTAATGTCGATAAAGCACTTATCAAAGTTATCAGAACAGGTACGGTCATCATTGGATCGAACCGTACAATTGATGCAGCAGTAAGTTCCGATGCAAAAATGGTTGTACTCGCTGTGAATTGCCCGAAAGATGTAAGATCAAAGATCGAAGCTACAAATGTACCTGTGTTGAACTATCCAGGTACAAGCGTAGAACTTGGACCTGCGTGTGGTAAACCATTCACTATCGCTGCAATGGCGATCATTGATGCTGGTGAGTCTGACATATTATTAGCAGCGGCATAAGGAGTTGCGTTATTTGACCGAGACCAAACTTTCAACAGAGGGAATTAGATATATAGCGCTGTTTGAAAGTGTTACAGGTGCAGGTATTAAAGATTGCATTGTTGAAGATGACAGGATCATATATGTTGTGAAAACCGGTGAAATGGGTGCAGCCATTGGAAAAAATGGCGATCACATTAACCGTGTCAAAAAATCTGTTGACAAACATGTTGAACTTGTTGAGTACTCAGATGATCCTGAAAAGTTCATCAATAATGTTATTGGTTCCGCATCTGTTAAATCTGTGAATCTGGTCTCAAAACAAGACAAGCGATTGGCTTATGTAGAAGTATCTGATAATGACAAGGGACTTGCCATCGGACGTGAAGGAAAGAATATAGAAAAAGTAAAGATGCTCATGCAACGCCATCATAATATTGATGATGTCATTATACAATAGATATCAAAGCCAAATTAAAATATACAATTTACACCATAATATTTAAGAACAATAATTGGAGAACGTAAAATATGCCAAACGGGAAATATGCAGCTCATACACTTCAGCAGAACCGAAAGGATGCGAGATGGAAAGACTCACGCTACAACAGGCATGCCCTTGGATTGGATGTGAAATCAGATCCACTCGGAGGCGCACCACAGGGTCGCGGAATTGTGCTTGAGAAAGTTGGAGTTGAAGCAAAACAGCCAAACTCAGCAATCAGGAAATGTGTCAGAATACAGTTGATCAAAAATGGTCGCCAAGCTACCGCTTTCTGTCCAGGGGACGGCGCAATTAATTTCATCGATGAGCACGATGAAGTTACAGTTGAGCGAATAGGTGGTCGTATGGGTGGTGCAATGGGTGATATCCCTGGTGTCCGTTTCAAAGTTATTGGGGTCAACAATGTAAGTTTGAGAGAAATGGTCATTGGCCGTAAAGAAAAGCCAAGGAGATAATCACACATGTCTAAATTATTCAGTAAATGGGATCTCTCAGAGGTAGAAGTGACTGATCAGGGTATTCAGAGATACGTAAATCTTGACCCTATAGTTATTCCGCACACAAGCGGAAAGCATGCAAAACAGCAGTTCAGCAAGTCAACTCTTTCAATCGTGGAACGATTGGTAAATAGTTTGATGCGCGGTGGTAACAACACAGGTAAGAAACAACTTGCAATGCGTATTGTGGATGATGCTTTTGACATTATTAATACCAGAACAAAAAAGAACCCTGTGCAGGTTTTGGTTGAGGCTATTTCCAATGCAGGTCAAAGAGAGGAAGTTGTCAGGCTTAAATACGGTGGAATATCTGTGCCAAAAGCAGTCGATACTGCACCACAGCGCCGTGTTGATTCAGCACTCAGACATATAGCAATGGGTGCGAGCCAGTCTGCATTCAAGTCAAAAAAATCATTTGCAGAATGTCTTGCATCGGAACTCATTGCAGCATCAAAACGTGATGCAAAATGTTTCTCGATCAACCGTAAGGATGGGAAAGAAAGAGTTGCGAAGGCAGCGCGTTAATGCGCTTGTCTTTTTTTTTATGGTATAGATTTAATAAATATATGGCGCGAGTAAATGCGAACGAAGTGAGCATTTTCTCGTTATAATCAATTTACGTAGGTAGTAAGTATGGGACGAAGAAAGAAAATGGTTGAGCGTGTGACAGCGCTGATGAGCAATCCGGTAATGATCCGGAATATCGCTATTATTGCACACATCGATCACGGTAAAACCACTTTATCGGATAATCTGTTGGCAGGCGCAGGAATGATATCTAAAGAGCTTGCAGGCAGACAGTTGTTCATGGACTCTGATGAGGAGGAACAGGCACGAGGAATTACGATTGATTCGTCAAACGTGTCAATGGTCCACGAGTATGGAGGCGAGGAGTATCTGATCAATCTTATAGATACACCTGGACACGTTGACTTTGGCGGTGACGTTACACGTGCAATGCGCGCGGTTGATGGTGCAGTCGTTGTTATTGATGCTGTTGAGGGTACAATGCCACAGACAGAGACGGTTCTGAGGCAGGCATTAAAAGAACATGTCAGGCCGGTTCTGTTCATCAACAAGGTTGACAGACTTATCAATGAGTTGCAGGTCGATTCACAGGAGATGCAGATCCGATTGGGTAGATTGATCGATCATGTTAACAAACTTATCAAAGGTATGGATGAAGAGCGTTACAAGGCAGGCTGGAAAGTTGATGCGGCAGAAGGTACTGTTGCATTTGGTTCAGCACTGTACAACTGGGCGATCAGTGTACCTATGATGAAAAAAACAGGCATTTCATTTAATGATGTTTTCAATTATTGCCGTGAGGGAGACATGAAGGCACTTGCTGAGAAATGTCAACTCCATGAGGCAGTTAATGATATGGTTATCCGTTTCCTTCCAAGTCCTATTCAAGCACAGGAAGCCAGAGTAAATGTAATTTGGCACGGTGATAAGACAAGCGAGATCGCCAAGTCAATGGCTACTGCAAATGCTGATGGTGACATTGCATTCATGGTCACTGACATCACAATGGATCCGCATGCTGGGGAAGTTGCAACAGGCAGGTTGTTTAGTGGATCCCTTTCAAGGGGTACTGAAGTTTATGTATCTGGTGCAGCCAAGAAGAACAGGATACAGCAGGTTGGTATCTTCATGGGTCCGGAAAGACTTGAAGTCGAAAGGATCCCAGCAGGAAACATTGCTGCTGTAACCGGATTAAAGGATGCTATTGTTGGTTCGACGGTGACCACACTTGAAGACATGCATGCATTTGAGAGTATTACTCACGCAAGTGAACCTGTTGTGACTGTTGCTGTTGAAGCAAAGCACATGAAGGATCTGCCAAAGTTGGTAGAGGTATTAAGACAGATCGCAAAGGAAGATCCAACACTTAAGATCACTCTTGATGAAGAGACTGGTGAGCACTTGATGGCTGGTATGGGTGAATTACACCTTGAAGTTATTGCTCACAGGATTCAGCGTGATAAGGGTGTTGAGATCACTACGACTCCACCACTCGTCGTATATCGTGAGACTATAACCGGACGTGCAGGTCCTGTTGAAGGGAAATCTCCAAACAGACACAACAGATTCTATGTTGTTGTTGAACCTCTTGCACCGGAAGTTGTTACTCTTATCAAGAGCGGTGGGGTTTCTATGAGGATGCCGGAAGTTGAGCGCCGTGAATTATTGATGGCAGTCGGTCTGAGCAAAGATGAAGCAAAAGGTATTGTTAACATATTTGAGAGCAATATATATCTTGATATGACAAAAGGTATCCAGTATTTGAATGAAACTATGGAACTTATTCTTGAAGGTTTTGAGGAAGTTATGAAGGCAGGACCTCTTTCAAGAGAACCATGCATGGGTGTTAAAGTAACACTTGTGGATGCAAAACTTCACGAAGATGCAGTACACCGAGGTCCAGCACAGGTCATTCCGGCATCACGGCAGGCAATACAGGCTGCTATGTTGATGGCAGATGACACAATGTTCGAACCATATCAGAAAGTGTTCATTCAGGTTCCGCAAGATTATATGGGTGGTGCGACCAAGGAGATTCAGGGTCGTAGAGGTATCATCATTAATATGACCTCTGAGGGTGACATGACTATCATCGAATCCAAGGCACCTGTTTCAGCGTTGTTTGGATTTGCCGGTGATATCAGGTCAGCAACCGAAGGTCGGGCAATGTGGAGCACGGAATTTGTAGGATTCGAACCTCTTCCAAAAAACCTGGTGGTAGAGGTTGTATCCAAGATACGTGAAAGGAAAGGATTGAAGTCACAGTTGCCACAACCATCAGATTTCCTGAGTATGTAAGACGGAATGTTTCCGTCTTATTACTCTTTATTTCGTTTAGACCTTCGGAAAGGTTTAAACGTGTAAACGACTATTATGGTCAAAACACGTTAATTTGATTGAAATATACTAATTAAAGGAGGATTAAATTATGGCTGAGAAACCACATTTGAATTTAGCAGTCATCGGTAACATTGATCACGGTAAGTCAACACTTGTCGGTAGGTTAATGTTCGAAACCGGTGCAGTACCTGCACACCTTATTGAGAAATATAGGGTAGAATCAAAAGAGAAAGGAAAAGAATCTTTCGCATTCGCATGGGTTATGGACACTCTTAAGGAAGAGCGAGAAAGAGGTATCACAATTGATATCGCACACAAGAGATTCGATACTGCCAAATATTACTTTACGGTCGTAGACTGTCCGGGACACCGTGACTTTGTCAAGAACATGATCACAGGTGCATCACAGGCAGATGCAGCAATTCTTGTAGTTGCAGCACCTGATGGTGTAATGGATCAGACAAAGGAGCACGTTTTCCTTTCAAGAACTCTGGGTATTAACCAGTTGATCGTTGCAGTTAACAAAATGGATGCAGCAGATTACAGCGAAGAAAGATACAATGAGGTCAAAAAGGAAGTATCCGCACTTCTCGGTTTGGTAGGATTTAAAGCAGCAGATATCCCATTTATTCCAACATCTGCATTCGGTGGCGACAATATCTCAAAATCAAGTGAAAAAACACCATGGTACAAAGGACCATGCATCTTAGAAGCACTTGACTTACTCTCATTGCCAGATAAACCAGACAAACTTCCACTCAGGATTCCTGTTCAGGATGCATACACAATTTCCGGTATCGGAACTGTACCAGTTGGTAGAGTTGAGACCGGGATCATGAAGAAAGGTGAAACTGTTACATTCATGCCAAGTGGCGCAACCGGTGAAGTAAAATCAATCGAGATGCACCATGAAGAGCAAACTCAGGCAGTACCTGGTGACAACATCGGATGGAATGTCAGAGGTATCGGTAAGAATGATATCAGAAGAGGAGATGTTTGTGGACCCGCAAGCAAACCGCCATCAGTCGCTGAAGAATTTACCGGTCAGATCGTTGTATTGCAGCATCCATCTGCAATCACAGTAGGATATACACCTGTGTTCCACTGTCACACAGCACAGACTGCAGGAACTTTCATGTCACTTGACAAGAAACTTGATCCGAAGTCTGGTGAAGTCAAGGAAGTAAACCCAACTTTCATCAAGGCGGGCGATGCAGCAATTGTTACCATTAGGCCAACAAGACCAATGGTGATTGAACCGGTAAAGGAAATTCCACAACTCGGCAGATTCGCTGTCCGTGATATGGGCATGACCATTGCTGCCGGCATGTGCATGAGTGTCAAACAGAAATAAGACACTCACCTTTTATTTTTTTGGAGAAAAAATGTCACAGAAAGCAAGAATACGATTATCCGGGATAAGTCCCACAAACCTTGATAGTGTTTGCAATCAGGTTAAAGCGATTGCAGAACGAACAGGTGTTAGTATAGCCGGACCTGTCCCACTACCTACCAAGAAATTGTTAGTACCAACCAGAAAGAGTCCAAGTGGAAATGGAACTGCTTCATGGGATCACTGGGAAATGCGTGTACACAAAAGGCTGATCGATATTGCAGCAGATGAACGTGCACTCAGACAACTTATGAGAATCCAGGTTCCAAAAGACATCAACATTGAGATCATACTTCAGAATTAATGCTGTGTAGTTATTGACATTCCAATAACTATTTCAGTGTAATTACTTCAGGTTACAGATATTTAGATGATTCTTATCTGTAACAAATCATCTCCCACGGCAGACTCTTTTTTTCGAACTTATTATAGCATACAATCATTTTGTAGATATCTTCATCTTGCTAAACACAAGGTTATATTATTGTTAAGCATGTATTATGTGAAACGCTAAGGGCCTGTAGTGTAGTGGATATCACTTTAGCCTCCGGAGCTTAGAACCCGGGTTCGATTCCCGGCAGGCCCGTGAAGATCTAGCTTAAACAATTGTTCAAATTTGTTACTATGCAATACGATGTCGTTGTTGTGGGTGCAGGCCCTGTTGGCGCCACTGCTGCACGGTATGCAGCATTGAATGGTGCAAGTGTACTGCTGATAGAAGAGCATGCATCAGTGGGTTCACCGGTTGGATGCACAGGTCTGCTTAGCACACGTGCTATTTCGGAATGTGATGTTAAGCCAACAAACGATATTGTTTTAAATTCGGTGCGAGGTGCACATGTTTATTCACCAAATGGGAGTTGTCTTCCAATTGATGGCGGAAAGACAAAAGCATATGTGGTTTCCAGAAAGATTTTTGATCGGAAACTTGCCACTATGGCAGTTGATGCCGGAGTCGATGTTTCCATCAAAACTCGTGCAATCGGGCTTAATAGAACCAAACGATTGCAAGAACTATTGGTTTTACAGAATGGGGTTCCAAATACAATTACTGCGAATGTAATAATTGGTGCAGATGGCGTGCGTAGCAATATAGCAAAAATGGCTGGCCTTGGAAATGTGCAAAAAGTGTTATCAGGCATCCAGATCGAAGCCCCATATACTTCCAATGATGCAGATTTTGTAGAGTTATTCATGGGTTCACAAGCACCCGGGTTTTTTGGGTGGACTGTGCCGGTGAGTGAAAAAATATCTCGTATTGGACTTGCTGTTCCGCCAGATAATGAATCACATGCAGTACAATATTTGAACAAATTGTTAAATTCAAATAAAGAAATATCTGCACGATGTGGTGGTGGCGCACTTGATATTGTGTATGGAGGCATACCGCTTGGACCACTTAGTAAAACCGTAGCCGATGGAGTGCTTATAGTTGGGGATGCAGCAGGTCAGGTTAAGCCAACATCTGGCGGTGGAGTATATACCGGTGCAGCCTGTGCAAAGATCGCAGGTGAAGTTGCAGCATTGGCTGCTAATGAAGAAAATTCATCGGTAAATCGCCTGAATGAATATGATGAAAGATGGCGGGCAAAACTTGGTCGTGAACTTAATCTCGGCATGAAGATACACGAATTTATGGGTGGATTAAGTGACAATGATCTTGATGAACTATTGGGTTCTATGAACACGCCTGCGATCTTAGATATGATCACAGAATATGGGGATATGGACCGCCCATCAATATTGATGAAAAAAATGTTATCCCCCACGAATTCATGGCAGATGATGAATGTGTTTTGGGCATTCGCAAAAGCCGTATTATGATCTTTAGTATATACTGACCCCTTTCACACATTTGAGTTTCAGTATTGAATCCACCAGGTTGCCAGGGATCTTTGAATCGGTAATGATGGTAAGTCTTGGTTCATTAATAAAATACGGATCATCCGAAACCGCTTGTCGAATACTTATATTGTAGTCTGATATGATTTTAGAAACCTCCGCTAAAATACCGGTATTTGCCGCGTCATCCGGTGTGATGACAATTACACCAAGTCCAAGTAGTGGTGCCACATCACGCAGAAATGGTATTGAATGGACATTTTGGAATATGTTCTTTAATAATTCGTCTGAAAGTATGGTGTCAGTAGTTGAATCTACAACACGCCTGTCCACACCGGCTTCTTTTGCAAGTTGTGTATGTGCGATCTCAATTTCACCAGATACAACTTTGCCGTCGTCATTTACCTGAAAACCGCGTTCAAAAAGGATTTTTAAGACCTTTTCTTGTGCAGGATGTTTTTTAAACTTTTTGAGTACTGTGTTCCACATAACAATAATTGATATCACTCAAGTTATAAAGGCATTTATCAAATAAAATAAAAATTAGTATAAAAAAAGATTGGTGGGATTATCCCACCCTTACGTTTTACTTATTTACGTTCTTTCATATCCCAAACACTGTGTGCTGATATATGACATGTCACACCACAGTCTGTTAGTGCAGGGCCATGTGGTGTTGCATGGCATGATGGACATGTTGGAATCTGAGCATGCTGGGGGTGGCACTGTGCACAAGGTAGTTCAGAATGCTTTGTTTCGCTTTCTTCCATAGTATGTGTTGCATTGCTATGGCAACCCTCACACAAGCTTGTTGGTGTTGACACTGGATATATTACCTTAGTAGGCCGGTGTGCTGAATCATGGCAGTGCTCACAATCATCCGCAGTCATCGTGTCATCATGTGCTTGATGGCAGTTTGTACATTTTGGTATTGAACCATGTTTGCTGTGACACATTGAACACTCAAGGTCAGCGTGTTTTGTTGGATATACTTCAAATGTTTGTTGTGGTTCACTGTGACATACACCGCACACATCGTTTTCCACATCCGTTGTCTTAAACTCAATGTCGCCCGGTGCATGAGCATTTGTATGACAATCAGTACAGTTGGTAAATTCGGCACTGTGGTGCAATCCGTGACAGTCTGAACACTGTGGTACGAATCCATGCTGTGGATGGCAGAAATCACATCCTTTCTTTGAGTGCTTGCCACCAATTTCATGAAGACTAGTCACCGGTCCTATATGGCATTCCGCACATACATCTTCAGACATACCCCTCTCGTGTCCTGAATGGCATGCTGCACAATCATCTACGGATTCATGCGGATTTATAATACGTCCGATCATTAATGTCTGATAATCTTCATGACATTTCAAACAACGTTCCTTGCTCTCGAGGAAAATTCTATCATCTGGATTTGGTGGTGGACTGGTGCCTGCGATATCAAATATCAACATCAATCCGACATGTGAATTGAATGAAAGATCCATCTCTCCTTGAGCACCTGTTTTTTTGTGACAATCACTGCATGACACACCATGCGTGTTGTGTGCATAATCTATTGAATCACCAGGTTCATTGTATAAATTATATTCCGCTTCATGACAAAATTTACAAAATCTTGTATCCTCTATATAATGCATGCCGCTTTGCCATGATGCTAAAGCCGTCAAAAAAAACATACCCATAAAAATTATAATTATCAACTTTCTTGCTGCCATTTTTATCCCTCTAGGTAATAAAATCATCTATAATGGTGTTAATGTCAACGCATGATTGACATCAACCTTATTAATCTTTACTATTTATGTCCTCACCACACCTTCTTTTACGCCTGAATATGATGATGGATGTACTGATCCATGGCAACTTATGCAGGTCTGTGTGGTATATTCACTTGCATCTTCTCTATCATCCTCGTGATGATCTCCATGACAATTGGTACAATCAGGCACATAAAGGTGATATACATGACATCCATTACACTGCAATGTAACGTGATTTCCACTCTCTACTGATATTCCATCTACAGCATGGCATGAATTACAACTTGTATGGCAAGTTTCACATTCTTCGGATGGTACATCTTCATGCGGATCCTTTACGTGACAATCATTGCATTCAGAATATGCCATTGCTCCACCCCTGTCACTTTCATGACAGTGCACACAGTCACTCAGAACAAATTCTTCACTTAAATGAGCCTGTTCAGCAGACTCATGACAAACCTTGCAATCGTCTGCAGTCAGACCTGCATTTGCATGGACATCTTTTGCACCGGCTTGTGGTACATAGCCCTGATGGCATTTGTTACAATCTTCCGTGATCAGCAGATCCCCTGATGCTGATGTATACACTCCTGTGAAAAAAACAATAATTGTCAATATGGCTAATACGCCAGGAATTAATCTTTTAATATCCATATTCATACCCTCTACACATAATAATAGATTTTTATTATAAATTCATAGAAGATATGTCTATAAATCGTTTTCTATTTTTATCTCTACTGAATCATAATATGACTTTGAAATAAAAATTACATATAAGCATCTTTCTACTCAATTTTGCCCCAAACACACCAACATTTATATATGTCGTTAATAATTTGACAGGTACAATTGATGTTCGAATCGATATATGTACAACTATTAATTTGATGCTAATAATATATACAAAATGTATGAAGGTGCGACGTTGTTAAATTTAAAAAATATAAACATTGTATTATTTACGCTACTTATAATAGCGCTATTGTCTCCCATGGTGTCACAGGCACAGGAAGTAGACTTTAAGGCAGTAACACTTGATGCCAGTGATGTCAACTGTAAAAAATGTCACGAGATCAGTCCACATGTAATACATGACGATAAACCTGTAGAGTGTGTCGACTGTCATGGAAGATCATTATCTGTAAAGATTCCGCAGTGTTCCAGCTGCCACAGCGGGCCGATCCATGAAGTGCACATAAGTAAAGTAAATGAAAATAGTTGTGCATCCTGTCACAATAACATCGAAGGCAAACACCAGACATTTCTTGCAGATTCTGTTTGCGAACACTGCCATAAGAACCTGTTTGACATACATGGTAATGATGACTCTTGCGTGAAATGCCATCAAAATGCACCAAATGTGGTAAAACCATATGTTTCACCTGAAATGACACTTGTTTGCGAAAACTGCCATGAGGCAGATAATATCGCATATGTCCATGGCAATGAATCTGATCTATCAGGTTGCTATAGATGCCACCGGGCAGCAGGGACAAATGAAGTCGATACGCAGGTTCCTCATAGAATACACACTTCTAAGGTGGAGTGTACAAGGTGTCACGTAAATACAAATACTAAAGCCGATGCGCTCATTGTGGTACCGGAATGTACAAAATGTCATAATATCCAGAAGATCCACGCATTTGACAATCTTGGAAAAGGTTTGTCAAGTGATGTGAACTGTGCTATATGCCACCTTGATATGGCAACTGAACAAAAGAGCACAACTACAGGATCAAATGATGTGGAAAAGGAATCATATACAATAAAAGAAACAACCTCTCCGGTCGTAGAAACCGCACCACCTATTGAGATTGAAGAACGTGATGTAAAATCATCAGAAGAGGATAGTCCTACTGAAACTCCAGGATTTGGCGCACTGGCAGGTATTCTGGCAGCATCGCTGGTATTCATACTAAGAAGAGTACGTTAGTGGATTAAACAATATCCACTAATTTAATCTCCTTTCTTTAGAACCTGCCAATTTGAGGCAATAGAGTAAAATTTAATACAATATAATTACATGACACATGATTAATATTTTAAGTACAGTTAATAACGGAGGAATAATAAATGAGTGATGAAGTGTCCCAGGTGGAAATTATTGATGAAACACCCAAGATGGATCCCAGGATTACAATAGTAGTTTTCGTAATAATAATATTGACTGTATTACTTTCTGCTAAAGTCATAGCAGGCGTATTGAATAGTTAAAATTCTATTGTAAAAACTGTCTCTCAATATCCTGTTCCAGGCTGCATGAGGGGCAGAGATCATCTTTTTTTATTGATGCGATATGTCTCTTGCAGCTTTTGCATTGCACCAGTTCACTTGATATCAACGATGTCCAGTCAGAAGATATGACATCACTCAGGTGTATATCTGCCACATGGCTTATTGCATCATTTTTGCAGACGTCCATGCACAGATCGCAGCCTATGCAAAATGATATATTGAATTCGATCGATCGATCCTTATCTTCAGACAGCCTGAGCGCACCGGTGGGACATATGGCCGCACAAATACCACACAAGTCACATGTATCCATTATTTTAAAGCGATATAATGGCCCGGACTCAAGCCTGATGACATCATCTACAAGTCTACCCAGAGATGATATGGCATCGATCAATAGCGTATGTGTTACTGGAATGATCGAAGATTCATCAGATGATTCACGGTTCTGGCCACGATCTCCAGTCACGTTTCGTAAATAATCGATAGATTTTCTGCCGAACGCATCTTTTGTTGGAGCATCACCAGTGCTATCAACTGACAATTCAAGGTTCCGGATTTTGCCAAAGGACCCTAGTACAGCATTTGCCACATTGATCTTCCTTTGCACTGCATCTGTATCGATCTTCAATTTGCAATGATCGCATCCTGCTCCATTAAGTATGACTTTTTCTGATACTGATGCCGCCTTGATAAGCATACCTTCACACAGGTAACCGATACATGGCACTGGAACATAAGATGCATCATCAAATTTCTCTATGGATCTGCATGAAAAAACAACTGTTTTTCCCTCTTCAATAGATGAAATAATATTCTCTTTTGATATGTCCCTGAGGGCAAATGCACCTGTCGGGCAAACATTGACACATACACCACATCCGGTACATGCAGCGCCATCAATAGAAGGTACTATGTCAAGAGACATAGCATCTGCACCGCAAACATGTTCGCACCTGTTGCATAACATGCGGTTATATCGCCGGTTCAAACATCGCTCATCTGAGATTGATGTGAGAGAATGGGATGATATCCTGCCAAATGCACGAACTAGATTAAACAAATTAGCCATGGTTTATTTGTCCATTTTATAAAGGTATTCTAAAAAAACATAATAAAATTGCATTATTTTAATTCTTTTTGTGTACTAAACATAGCTTATGCTGCGATATGATAAAAACAAAACAGAACGATTATGGAATAGAAATAAAAAATAAAAATGAGATTAAGGCTTTATGTTGCCCCGTCTCATGAAAGCGACTGCTGCTAAAATGCCAATAAATGCGCCCATTAACTCAAAACCAGGTACAAAACCAGGCATTGAATCTTCAAGCGTTTTATGGTATATTGGATGTACGAGATCTTTTAATCCAGGATATGCAGACAATATGGGATGTTCGGTATTCATGTCATCTTCTACTACCTCACCTTCTGCGGCAGGTGCATCCTCGGGGTCAGCCGGGTTCGTACCTTCCTCAAGTTCGGCTGAATTCAATGCTCCATCACCATCAGAATCCATAGTTGCAATGGTATCAAAAGAATACCCGCCGTCTGCATAATCAATACCAAAAGTGGTTAGTGAACCGCCTCCGGCAGGATCTGTGTGACAAGTATGGCAGGCACCTACAAATGCGCCTGGAACTTCATCTGCATAATCTGATGTCGCAGTTGCTGAATGAGATGATACGACCAGCAATATCAATAATATTGTGATAAAATAATATCCTTTTTTAAA
Organism: Methanosarcinaceae archaeon; assembly: GCA_030655675.1. Classification (GTDB taxonomy): domain Archaea; phylum Halobacteriota; class Methanosarcinia; order Methanosarcinales; family Methanosarcinaceae; genus Methanovorans. The sequence goes on from JAUSPM010000224.1 coordinate 15,660, forward strand.
TTTCATATGATCACCATGTGAATGATTTTTCGAGTTATGCATAAGTTCTATATATATATTAACATTTTGTGTTTATTCTATATGTATGTTAGTGGCAAATATTGCCCATATCAACGTTTTTGTATCATAAGGTGCCATCAGGTTTAAATATATGAAATATGTCTGAACATATTTATATTCAAATGAGAAAACGTTCGCGTCAACTCGGAATTCCTAAATTTTATATACATAATTAAAAAAACAATACACATTATGAAAAACATATCTGAATGTATTACTTTATAAAACAGAAATTGAATTATTGGTGATTGATAATGGTATACCAAGAGATTTATAATGTTCAGCACGGAATGGCATTCGGAGCGCTTATGGCTGCGTTCCCCTTCATGACTGGACTTAGTGCAGGTTCATTTACGCTTTCTACGTTTGCGTATGTGTTTGGAAAAAAGGAATACAAAGCTGTATCAAAATATGCAGTGTTCATGGCGCTCATCCTGCTTGGAATGGCAGTGTCGCTACTGTTCATTGACATGACACAACCATCAAGGTCGTATTTTACGATGATGAGGGGTAATGTTACATCAATGTTCAGTTGGTCTGCGTTCTTAGTAGGTGGATATATGGCAGCCAGTGGCATTTATGCATATTCCATATTCGCACATAGAGATGGTGTGGCAAAGCTGATGGGGATTATCTGTATCCCACTGGCACTTGCAGTACATGCAGATACCGGTTTCGTATTCGGCCTTACCAAAGGGATGCCAATCTGGCACACATCACTAATGCCATTTTTGTTCCTCATATCAGCGCTTACGTCAGGTATTGCACTTATCGTGTTTATGGTGATCACCAAAGATACGCTATTTACGAAGAAAAAAGAAAATAAGATCGATCGAAATCTTATATATGGTCTTGGAAACATGCTTATACTTCTTATTGCGATCGAATTCTTCCTTGACATGTCTGATGTCACCACAATGATATTTGCAGGTGCAGAAGAAGTTGAAGCAGTTAAACTCTGGTTAATAGGACCATTTTCATTCTCATTCCTTGTCGTCCAATTAGGCATTGGAGGTGTGATACCAGTATTCTTACTTACACTTCCAAAGATTAGCAGGACATATTTAGGTCAGTGGCTGGCAGCACTTTTTATAATCATCGGCACCTTTGCCATGCGCCTTAATGTAGTACTTGGCGGCCAGACGATTCCAAAGACAGAAGCCGGACTTGTACCATATTCGCATGAAATCGGATTTGTGGGATTTACGATAGGGCAAGAAATTTTTGTAATTGTTACATTATTCACTCTTGGAACAGCTGCATACATATTCTGCATAGTCTACGTTCCACAGATGATCGAAAAAGTGGATGCTAAACTATTCGGCAAAAGGGGGGCGTAAACATGGCAAAAGAACGGATCCAGCGCATAAACGGCGAATGGGGGCGCCCTGAGATTGTAGAATCCAAGGAAGGGCAACTTGCCATGGTGATAGATCTTCGAAGGTGCATAGGATGCCATTCATGCTCGATCGCATGCAAACAGGAAAATCAAGTGCCTCTTACGTTTTATAGGTCATGGGTCAAGCAGATGGAAAAGGGCACATATCCACTTGTGTCCACATTTAATCTTCCAAGACTCTGCAACCAGTGTGAAAAACCGGTATGTGTCACAGTATGTCCGGTCACAGCCACATTCAAACGCGAAGACGGCATCACACTCGTTGATTCCAGGGTGTGCGTCGGCTGCAAGGCATGCATTGCTGCATGTCCCTATGACGCACGCTTTGTAAATCCCAAAAAAGGCACCAAATATTTCGGTCGTGGCACTGCAGATAAATGCACATTCTGCGCTCACAGGGTTGACGGCGGTGCAAAACCTGCATGTGTTCTTGCATGCCCAACCAAAGCACGCTATTTCGGTGACCTTGAAGATCCTAACAGTGAAGTATCAAGGATCATTGCGAAGAATCCTGTACAGACAATAAAACCACACCTTGGTACAGAACCTCATGTGTTCTACATTGATGCCAGCTCAGAGATCATGGGCAGAATGGAAATGAAGCCAAGACTCGGCCGCGTCGAAGGACATGGTGGCGGTGACAGTGGCGAACACGGGGAGGAGTAAAAACATGTCAATTAAGATCACACGAAGGGATTTCCTTAAACTGACTGCTGCCGCAGTAGGTACCGTCGCTATTGGTGATGTCGCATCCGCGGCAGTTGACTGCGATGATTGCCACAAACTTGCAGCAGTACCTGCACGTAAACAACCACACCAGTGGATTCCCAGTTACTGCAATATGTGCGGTGGGATGAGTGGCATTCATATAGATATACTACCAAATGAAATTACGGGCGAAACAATGGTCATGAAGGTAGGGCCTAACCCGTATAATCCTACAGGTGTTTCTAATAATTCAAAGGATTATTTCGACAATATTGGGGAGGGTTCAGCACTGTGTGCCAGAGGCAATGCTGCTGTGGAATTACTTTATGACCCTGATAGACTACAAAAACCAATGAGGCGCACCAATCCCGCAAAAGGCAGGGGCGTCGAACCGAAGTTTGAGGAGATCACATGGCCTGAAGCGATTGCTGAGATATCAGAAAAACTTGGCACACTCAAAGCAGCAGGCGAATCACATAAACTCGTATGGTTTGCAGACGGGCAAAATTACAAGCATCTACAGGAAGATTTCTGTAACCTGTACGGTACACCAAATCATTTTCAGTACAACCAAAACAGTGATTCTGCAAGAAAAGCAGCACTAAAGATCAGCATGGGTGAAGAAAATGCTATGCTGGATGCTGTGGAGTCAAAGTATATACTTCTCTTTGGTTCAAATCCACTTTCATCAATTAAACATGGGTATGAAGTACGCACAATAATAAGGGGAATTGAGAACGGTGCACGGCTGATCGTCGTAGACCCGTACCTCAGTTTCACCGCAACCAAGGCACATGAATGGCTTCCAATTAAGCCCGGGACAGATGGAGCATTTGCACTTGCAATGGCCCATGTTATCATAAAAGAAGGGCTATTTGACGAGGAATTCATAGACCACTGGACACTTGGATTCAATGATTTTGCAAATTTCGTGAAGGACAAAACGCCACAATGGGCTGAAGACATCACAGGTTTATCCAAAGAGATCATCACACATACGGCACGTGAACTTGCACTGACAAAACCTGCCGCTATCGATATCGGCGCAGGTGTCACCCAGCATTCCAACGCTGTCCAGACAGGACGCGCCATTGCAGCGCTTGCAGCACTGACAGGTCAGATAGACAGGCGTGGGACAATCGTCTTCCCCAACATGGGCGGACTTGCGCGTCAGGATGTTTCGTATGACGACATAACTGAACCATCTCTTGATGGGGATTATCCATTTGCTGATAATTCATATATCGGTGCACTGGATGCAATTACAACAGGTAAACCATACAAACCAAAGATCGGCGTTGTAATGGGTGAAAATGTTGTTATGTCAACTCCGGGTACCAATGAAGTTGTGAATGCACTCAAGGCACTTGAGTTCCTTGTTGTTGTAGGCACACACATCAATGAGACTTCTGAACTTGCAGATATCGTTCTTCCCGCAACTACTCAATTCGAGAGTTACGACCTGAACGAGAATTATATCACATGGCCATCTGTAGCATTGAGACAACCTGCAATTGAACCTCTATTCAATCAAATGACTGAATACGAGACAATTATTGCACTCGGTGAGAATCTGAAACTTAAGACGTCCGATGGTGAGGAATTCTTCAAAGGACTGGATTATCTGGAATATCTTGAGGCTGAACTTAAGAACGGTCCATCAGGTCTTAGCATTGCAGAATTACAGAAACTCGATGGTGCAGTATGGACCGATAAGGTCAATGGCACAAGTTATGAGAAATATCGACAGAAAGTAGTGGCTCCATCCGGTTCACAAGTAGATAGCGATGGAGTGCTCCATGATAGTAATGGCAATGCGATTGGTGTTACTGTATGGGATACATTCTATAACGGTTTTGATACGAAATCACGTAAATTCGAATTCGTATCAGAACATCTTGAAGATCTCAATGATGCAAACGGCAAGATGATCAACAAAATGCCTGTGTATACACCTGTTGAAGCTATTCCATCCTGGGATTATCCGCTATATCTTATCAACTGGCATGAGTCGGCACATTATAGTGTGAACACGCAGAACAATGTCTATCTGAATGAACTTAAATGGGATAATCCGGTTGCGATCCATCCGAAAACTGCAGAAAAACTGAATATTAAAACCGGAGATAAGATCGAAGTGGAATCCGAATACGGAAAGGCATCAATGCTTGCACTTCTGACTGACAGGATACGCCCTGACACGGTCGGCTGGATGCACGGTTTCGGTCACTGGCGTATGGGTGATGTTGCTGATGGAAAAGGTGCAAATGTGTACGATGTCGTGCCAATGAAAGCAGAAGCGATAACAGGCAACCAGATGTCAAAGGAAGCAGTTGTCGATATCAGAAAAGAATAAAGTCAGAAGCTGCCCTTTACCGGGCATTTCTGTCATTTTTTTAATTTAACACTTGTTTTCATATGTTTTTTTTAAACAGAATACTTTTTAACAATCCCGCATATAAATACTGTATGATCGCACAGGGGTTTCGTACCAATGACTGCAATTGAAGTTACACATGTAATCAAGTCATACAATGACACTGAGGTTATTCGGGATATTTCATTTTCAGTGAAGAAAGGCGAGATTTTTGGGATTCTTGGGCCCAATGGTGCCGGCAAGACCACGATGCTTCGCATGTTATTGGACCAGATAAAGCCGGACAGTGGTACCATTAAGATATTTGGTGAACCTATTAAATTAAAGGCAAAGGACAAGATAGGCTATCTGCCGGAGGAAAGAGGGCTTTACCAGAAATCAAGAATTTTGGAAATACTTGTGTATTTTGGCATGCTGAAGAGTATGTCAAAAACAGATGCGCATGATAGTGCAGAAAAACTTTTGCGTACAATGGAATTATACGATGTCAAAAATAAACGAGTTGATGAACTTTCAAAAGGTATGCAGCAAAAGGTCCAGTTCATTGGCACCATCCTACATAATCCTGATCTTATTATTGTGGACGAGCCGTTCTCCGGTCTTGACCCTGTGAACACCAGACTGCTCAAACGTGTGATAATGGAGCAGAAAAAAGCAGGCAAGACAATCGTTCTATCGACTCATATGATGGAGCAAGCAACGGAATTGTGTGACACGTTGCTGATGATCAACAAAGGAAAGATCGTAATGTATGGGAAACCGGGCGAAATCATGGATAAATATTATAAAAACTCAATAATCATTGAGCCGGAGGATGCAGGTGATGGGGATATTTCTTCATCAAAAACCATTTCCAGATTACGCGACATTGCCGGAGTGGTGGATATTAAGCATCATAAAAGGGAAATGGAACTGTTTCTTGATGATGAAACTGATGAAAATGCAGTGTTGAGGGAAATTATAGAAATTATAAAGATCAAACGATTTGAGCACTCGGTACCTTCACTTAATGATATATTCATCAGTATTGTAGACGAGGGGACTGAATGAGCAAAATAACCACTGTTGCCATGTACGAATTCATGAAGATCGTGAAGCGCAAAGAGTTTATGCTGATGACCATAGGATTTCCATTGCTTTTTGTGATTGTAACGGCAATTCCTATTTTGCTTTTAAGTCAGGCCGGCCCGGATGATCATGTATTCGGGTACATAGATAAGATGGAAATGTTTGAGTTCCCTGAGAACGTTACTAACCTGCATTCCTCGATTGGTCCAATCTCCGCAAAAACATCGACAAATACATACATACGGCTTAATAGAACCTACGAGAGCAGTTTACTTTTGAAATCAGGTGATATAAGGGGTTTTGTCATAATTCCGGAAGACTATATGGAAACCGGCATTATCAATGCGTTTGGAAAAGACATACCCACAGAAGAGATTTCAGATATACTTGTTGATAATTTATTGATGGATGTGACAGATGAAGAAACAGGTCTGCGAATCAAGGAACCAATTACTCTCAAACGGTACACGGTCGATGAAAAGACAGACAAGGTAAGAGAACTGGGGTTGCCCGATGTCATCAATAAGATTGCGATGCCGTTCATTATTGCAGTATTGTTGTTCATTACGATATTTTCATCATCAGGATATCTTATTCAAGGTGTTGCCGAAGAAAAGGAAAGCAAGATCATCGAAATTCTCCTGTCATCGGTTACAACAGGACAACTTCTGGCAGGCAAGATCATAGGTCTTGGTGCTATCGGTTTGGTGCAGCTCTGTATTTGGTTGCTTGTAAGTATATCTGCTTCATCCATGTTTTTGCCACAATTTGCATTCAAAATATACCTCATTATCCTGGCATTTGTATATTTCTTGTTGGGATACATGCTGATTGCCACTTTTATGGCAACAATTGGGAGTATAAGCAGTTCACTAAGGGAAAGTCAGCAACTTGCGGGCTTATTCACTTTTGCTGCAATTCTTCCACTTATGTTCATGCAGATATTACTTACAAAACCCGATAGCGGCATGTCTGTATTCCTTTCCATATTCCCAATGACATCGCCTGTTGCGATGCTTGTACGTATAGGTTCAACAAATGTTCCATTTTATCAGATTTTAGCAAGTATTCTTATACTGGTGTTATCGGCATATATCGTATTGATAATCGGTGCAAGAATATTCAGAATGGGTGTGCTCATGTATGGGAAACGTCCTACAATACGAGATATTATCCGATTTACCATAAATCCTGAGTCTGAGTGATTTTAGAAAAAAAAGACATAGAAACTCATAGATAATGCTATGAAATTAACTTGTGCACAACAAAATGAATTGTCTTTGACAAAATGTACCACATAGGCACATTTTAGTCAAAGCCTACCATTCAGTTAAAATTTAAATATTGTATTTTATAGTGTGTATATATTTTATCAAAAATGTCTCATACGAGAGTGAGCATTGTTGAAACTACTTGCACTCCTAATAGTGCTGCGACTGCCATTACCATCAAAGCAACCGTTAATGTGCTGTCCATTATTTCACCTCTTTTTTTATGTTCTTTGCAAACACTATTGGTCACAAAGAATAATCCATCATAATTTATCATGACATATGTTGTATATTAATGTTTTTGCCTCGCCCACTACTGTTTTATATTATTTGCGAAAGGATTGGTAAATTTTGAATGTAATCAAAATGACTCTTTTAATATATTATGATTAATCATTATAATTAGTGCATAATATTTTATATGAAAACCTCATAGATATGAAAATCCCATATATATGAAAACCCCGCATAGATATGGCACCCATAGATATGACACCCCCAAAGATGATATAAAAAACGTATTTGCGTGTCAATCTGACATTTACTTATGCATTAAATGTAAGGATAGATGGAGAATTTTATTTATGAAAAAAATAAGATTAATAGGATTAATGCTAATTGTTGCAATTTTGCTACTATTCACTGCAACCCCAATATACGGGGCATCAGTGGATTCGGCAGAGGAACCTGCACGAAAAGCCTTTGAACAGGTATATAGGAGGCAGCCGTTCACATTCGACTGTACATACTGTCATGCCAATGGAACAGCCACTAACGTAATGATGCCTCATGCAAACGAGTTGGAGTATCATGATAAACTCAACCCCAGTGTATCAAGATGTTTTGGCTGCCATGATTTCATGCAGAGAGATAAACTGAAAATATTTTCTGGAGAACTTGTATCATTCGATAGATCTCCAGAGTTATGTTACCAGTGTCATCAGAAACGATATGACACCTGGAGTCTTGGCGATCATGGCAAACCGGATTTAACATGTTCTGATTTCTCATGTCACAATCCTCATAACCCCAAATTGTTTAAGGAATCTCTAGGTGAAGGGTATCCGTTGCCACCACCACCACATCCACCGGAGCCACCTCGGCTTGGAGGGGAAAGTAATGGAGAGCCGTACTGGGAAGCCGCAGAGAGTCTGTCCAACATGTTGTTGATTGGTATCCTGCTTGTTGTTTTATTGACAATAGGCGGAGCCGGTATAGCAATCATGTCAATAACCACAACGCATCCAAAGGATAGAGACAACTGAGGTATGATCATGGCAACAACAAGAAGAATATTTTTAAGATACATAGCCAGCGGGATTATAACACTTGCAACCGGCACCGGACTAATGAAACTTGCAAATGGTGAAACCGTTGAAAAAGTCGTAAGTAAACTTGTAAGCGACAACAGCACCTTCCCATGGACTGTCAAGAAAGTGGCGGAGTACTACAGGGACCCCCCTCCTGTTGAAGGAGTACGATATGCAATGGCTATTGACACTCAGGCATGTATCGGATGCCGCAGGTGTATGTATGCATGCATAAAAGAGAACAATACCGGACGAAAATCCGGAATTCAATATATCAGGTTACTTGAGATGGAGGAAAGTTCATTCGACCTGCTTAACTCAGATCCGTATTATACTGAAGCACCACTAGAGGATAAATGGTATCTTCCGGCACATTGCAACCAGTGTGAGAAACCATCATGTGTACAGGCATGTCCTGTGACCGCAACATGGCAGGAAGACGATGGTATTGTGGTAGTGGATTACAATAAGTGCATAGGCTGTCGGTTCTGTATGGTGAATTGTCCGTATGGTGCAAGGAAGTTCAACTGGGTCAAACCAGAAGTTCCTGAAGATGAGATCAATCCTGATGTCCCAATAAGACCCATCGGGGTTGTTGAAAAATGTACGTTCTGTATCCATCGTACCCGTAAAGGTCTGAAGCCCAGATGTGAAGTAGTATGTCCTGTTGGGGCACGAAAGTTCGGAGACATACACGACCCTGATAGCGAGATCTCAAATCTGCTTCGGACAAGGCGTGTCACAGTATTAAAAGAAGATATGGGCAATGAGCCACAAGTCTATTACGTAGGGTGATTGCGATGTTAGAAAATTTAGAAGATTTTAAAAAATATACCATACTTGGCGTCGACATGTACCCTGGTCGACTGATCAAAGGTACGTTGCTCTACTATATGTGGATGGCAGGACTTCTGTTGATCCTGTTGATGGGACTTGCTTCCTACTTTACCCAGTTGAAATACGGCATGGTCATTACCGGCAGCAGGAATGAAGTAAGCTGGAGTCTGTACATCATTGATTTCATATACTTCGTTGGTTTAGCGGCTGGTGGTTTGATCGTAGTATCAAGTGTCGAGCTGTTCGGTGTGAAGAAACTTAAACCGCTTCTGCGTATTGGTGTACTTCAGGCGATGTGTTGCGCAATTGTTGCCATAATATTCGTATCCACGGATATCGGGCATCCTGAGCGTTTCTATCGCTTCTTCTTAAGCCCGAACTTCAGTTCAATGATGTTTTATGACTTCATGGTACTTGGTGGATATACTGCATTAACCATTGTTGATCTGTGGGTGATGTTTGGTAGCGGAAAGAAATTCATGTATACTATGGCAGTCATCTCACTTCCGGCGGCTATCGGGTTGCACACAGTGACAGGATTAGTGTTTGGTCTTGCAAAATCAAGGCCTTCATGGTCAAGTGCTATCATGGGACCTCTGTTTGTATCATCTGCAATAACTTCATCTCTGGCACTTTTGATCCTTTTGGCCCTTATAATGCCAAAGTTCACTAACTTAAAGTCAGGTCCTGAGCAGGTGTTCCTTATGAGGGATGCCCTGACCATTGCGATCCCTGTGGATGTGTTCTTCCTGTTCAGTGAGATAATTACTGTGCTGTGGCCGTATTCACAGAAACCTGAGCATCTGGTTGGTATTAATTTCATCCTGCATGGACCGTTTGCGTTCTCGCTGTTCGGTGAGATTCTACTGGCGTCCCTGATACCGTTTATCATTATATTGCATCCAAAACTGCGGCAGTCGATTCCGTGGATTGTGGCGGCATCAGTGATGGTTGTCGTGGGTGTTTATCTCAAGCGTATCTTCATTGTGATGGTGGGTATGTCAATATCTCCACTTGGTGAACTTGTAAGATATAGCCCGACACTTCCAGAGCTTATGGTGACGGCAGGCTGGTTCTCCCTTGCAGTGCTTTTGTTCACTGTCACTACAAGAATGCTGGATCTGGATCCAGGGGAAGAGCATTAAGATACAGATTGCAGATCGTGTTGTAAAAAGTGGTGGCGTGTTCCACCATTTTTTTGCAATATAGATAGCTGCCATAAAGGTGATAATAAATGGGAAAATCTGTAAGGAATGCAATATTATTCGTGCTAATCATGCTTCTTGCTACTGTCCTGTCTGGTTTTATGGATTCTGATCCGTCAACCGAGGAAATGTCGAAAATGAAAGATGGTATTGTGCCTCATGTCAACAGACCTGATGCTATTGTGCAGGATAGTGATGCGACCGTATACGTGAATATCAAGGGTAGCGAGTTTGTTCCCAATATAATTACTGTAAAAACAAACACCAAAGTGATATGGACTAACTGGCACCTGAATTCTCCTGAACATACTGTAACCAGCAACGATGAGATATTTGAAAGCGGGACGCTCAAAGTAGGGGACACCTTTTCATATATATTCAAGGAGCCCGGGGAGTATGATTACAGGTGCACTTTCCATTCTTATATGAAGGGAACTATAATTGTTGAAGAATAAATTATAAATGACATCGGGTCAGGCTGTTATCCAAGATGGATGGCATCAGGACCAGATGTATTCTTTTTTTGTATTTGTTTACCTGATAAAATGTCGGTGCACATTTCAAATACCTAAAACCCCATGCAGCAACCCGCCGTAGGCGGCATATTCCATACCTACCATCCTTTCGCATTCGCAAAATACGCAGTTTCTATGTAGAACAATCCATACAAAAACAGATGTTTTGACAACGATTGAAACTTCGATGTGTATTCAGGGCAGTGTTGAAGGACGGTGCCGCGCTACGCGCGTGTGGTAGCATCGTTTTTATTTCCAATTCATTAATCCGCAACGCTACAACACAATTTCAAATCCGCTAAACAAATACTACGTTTTTTTTAACGACAGCGTATTTGATGTTCTGAGAATGGTATGTTGGACTATGGGTTTGGTAGTGGCGGAATGCGCCGCCTGCGGCGGGGATTGATGTTATGGTTTTTGTAGTAACCCGACACTTGAAAGTTGACGCGACACTAGAACACTTCAACCTTGATCAGATTTGTAGTGCCTTCCACACCAATTGGTACCCCGGCAGTAATTACTACCGTACTTCCACTCTTGACCAATCCCATATTTTGAGCAATTTTCCGTGCCTTTTCGGTCATATCGTCAGTATCCAGCAATTTATCCACAGCCACTGCCACAACACCCCATACCAGGGAAAGCCGTGCAATAGTCCTGAGATCAGAACTTATGGCTATTATGGGCTGAGTGGGGCGGTAGCGGGCAATCATCCTTGCCGTACTGCCAGAACTGGTAGGCGTAATTATTGCAGCCGAACAAAGGGTGCATGCGGTCATGCTTGCAGCATGACTTATGGCATCAGGGGTCGTCGCTCTCTCGGGAATCTCCCTTTTCCCCATAATTTCTAAAAAGTCAGTAGACTTTTCTGTATTTGCAGCGATCTTTGACATCACCGATACCGACTCCACAGGATAATTTCCCACAGCAGTCTCTTCGGAAAGCATCAGGGCATCCGTTCCATCAAGGACTGCATTGGCAATATCCGTAACTTCAGCACGCGTAGGGCGCGGATTATTCACCATGCTCATCAACATCTGGGTTGCCGTAATCACAGGTATTCCAGCTGCATTACATTTTCTGACAAGCATCTTCTGCATCAACGGTACTTTCTCAAACGGGATCTCAACCCCGAGATCACCCCTGGCGACCATAATACCATCAACAATGTTTATGATATCATCAATATTTGACAAAGCCTCATGCTTTTCGATCTTGGCGATCACCGGTATATTGGCACCCTCATTCATTATGATGTTCTTTAGAATCTCAATATCTTTCGCCGTCCTGACAAAAGATAGCGCAATATAATCAACATCCTGCTCGATACCAAATCTCAAGTCATTTTCATCTTTGGGGGTGAGTACTGGGAGACCCATAGTGACAGTAGGTAAATTGATACCTTTATGCGAACTCAATATCCCACCAACCACAACACGGCAATTGATATCAGTTGACGTTGTCTCATTAACATTCAGTTCTATATTCCCATCACTCAGGAGTATCGTATCCCCTACTTCTACATCATCTGGGAGATCTCGATAATTCACACTCACCTGTAACTCATCACCAATAATATCCCTATTTGTGAGAGTAAATGTAGAACCACTCTTAAGCAATACATTTTCATTTTTGAACTCACCTATACGTATCTTCGGACCTGAAATATCCTGCAGGATAGCCACAGGCATACCCATTTCGTCGGACAGGGCACGGATGTTCTCAATGACCTTCCTGTGTTCCTCGTGAGTCCCATGAGAGAAGTTCAATCTTGCTACATTCATTCCGACTTTGATAAGTTGCCTAAGAACATCAGGACTGCTGCTTGCAGGCCCAATGGTACACACAATTTTTGTTCTCCTCATTTGTATTTCCCTACACTTTTATGTACACTTTTATGTTATGAGTATGTCAGCTGTCAATATACTTGAAAATACCGCTTTTTTAGTATTTGTATAGCTGTTTTAAAATGACTTCGTAAATGAAATTATTCGATTTGAAACTAAAAACAGTGCGACCGCCCGCAGGCGGCACGTTTCGTCCATACCAATTTGAACGAGAAAATCCTCGCTATGCTCGGATTTACTCGCACTATATATTTATAAAATATATACTATGAACTAAATAGTTAGCAAAGCATTTATTAAAACTTGTGGAATGTGCAGATAGCGATTGAAAATTCAATATGTATGCAGGGCAATGCGCGCTACGCGCGTGAGGTGAATCGTTTTTATCATGAACTAATTAAACACTCTGTAACACAACGCTACACCATTTAAACAAAAACCTTTTTTATAGTATATGTTTTATAAACATATAGTTCGAGTAAATCCGAGCATAGCGAGGATTTTCTCGTAGTATATATTTTATAAACATATAGTTCGAGTTAATGCGAACGAAGTGAGCATTTTCTCGTTACCAACCTTTCACCAACACCGCCATCTATATTTATAGTTTAAAAATAACTATCCCATTCACAATGCAATCACACAAGTATAAAACGGGTATACAAAATAAATTTGTCAACCCAAAATTTCATTCAGGAACGCAAGAGCATGGACGCTCTAAAAAGCATAGCAACCATATTGTCAATTACGAAAATGATTACATATTCTGGTGCCATGAATGCAATGTTCCACTCCTTGAGCCGCAGTGTTTTACCTGTAAAAACGACGGTATCGGGCTGCAACTTTCACAACCCGCGGATGTCCGTTTCTGTTCACCATTTGAACGCAAGATACTTGCAAACCAATTGGTGTCGACATACGGCTGCGACCCTCTCGGCGACAGGATAATCCTGCTAAACAAGATCCCTGGCGATGACAAGACCGATGAGGTTATTGTAGATGGTTTGCATTTCGGGGTTTTGCGGTTTGACCTGTCCATAATGGATTACAAGTTCGATCTCCTGTCCGAAGGTGCAAAAATTCTTCTTGCGCACACAGAAAATAAAACCGTTGTGACAAAAAGATCGACACGACATCTCAGCGGCAAGAACATTGGTTTTGACCAGATAGAAAACTACACAGATGACATTAAAAAAGGCAATCCCATTCTTGTAGTATCTGGAAAATTAACTGGTTTTGGCACTGCATATACTGATAGTTCAGATTTCAGTTCCACACAAGGCGCTGTTCTGAAGATCAAAAAGATCGACAGCAACCCTGCTGTCCTGAATGAAAAAATACCGAACATGGATGATATCGTAAACGCCAACCTTCCATATATCAGGCAACTTGGCAAGAACGCCATGAACACCATCAAAGGTATAGCGAATCAAAAACAACATCAAGATCTGCCGGTACACGTGTCATTCAGTGGTGGGAAAGATAGTCTTGTCGTACTTGACCTTGCACAAAGTGCGCTCAAAAATAAATCTGTAAAAGCATTCATTGTAAACACAGGTCTTGAATTTCCGGAAACGATCGACTTTGCAAGAGATTACTGTAAACAGAACAATATCGACTTACATGAAGCCGATGCAGGTGAAGCCTTTTGGGAGCATCTGGAAAACTTTGGCCCGCCTGCCAAGGATTTCAGATGGTGCTGCAAGGTTTGCAAACTTGCACCTGCAAGCACTGTCATTGAAGAATGTGCAAAGAACAGCGCAGTATGTCTTACGATCGACGGAAAGCGGAAACACGAATCATTCTCCCGCGCCCGTGTTGCTGCATCTGAGATGAACCCGTTCGTGCCGGATCAATTAAACATATTCCCGATACGCGATTGGAGAGCGATCGAGGTCTGGTTGTATATCCATTGGCGTGGATTGGCATACAATCCCCTCTATGACATGGGATTTGAAAGGGTCGGATGCTACATGTGCCCTGCAGCATTGTCTGCCGAGTACAAGAGAATGGGAGAGTTGCACCCGGAAATGTACGATCGATGGAACAATTATCTTCTTGAATGGGCAAAATCCCATGGATTGTCCGATGAGTTCATAGAACACGGATTCTGGCGCTGGAAGGAACTGCCACCAAAGATGCTGAAACTTGCCGAGGAACTTGGTATTGGAATAACTCCTGCTAAGGGGGGCGATGGGAAATCATTCAGCATACATGTGACCTCGGGTGTATCACCATGCAAAGCAGGTGGCTTTTCGGTTGAAGGTATTGTACGTGGCGTTTCCACAATCGATGCTGCAAATGTGATGAACATTATTGGGAAAAATGTATATTCAGAAGAACTCGGCATGCTGCGAGTGGAGGCTGATGATGATAATTATAATTATAAGGGTGGCATCAACATGTTCGCAACAGGCAGCATATTGGTAAACGCGAACACAAAAGAAGAAGCTCTTGCACTTTTTAAAGATTGTGCAAAACAACTGATGAGAGTGAACAAGTGTACAAAATGCGGGATATGTATCAAAGTGTGTCCTGCAGATGCGATACGTATCAATAATAATGGTAGTGGCGGTAGTAATGGTAATGGCGGATTACAGATTGATGATTCATGCACTAAATGTGGGAAATGCACAGAAGCCTGCGTGGTGATCAAATATTTTGACAAACTCATGCCGGATTCGGCTGTATTGTCAAAAGATCGTGAGAAATAACAGGAACAACGTACACAAAGAGTGAATTATTAATACTGTTGTATTTATTATAGTATATACTCAATTGAATGTGAAAATTCTAACAGGTGTTCAATGGAAAATACTAATCCGGATGGAATTTCTGTACTTATAGATTACAAGTGGAAGATTGCAATAAGTATAGCTATTGCCATCCTTCTTGCTGTTGCGGTCATAGTTGTTTTACCACTTGCAGATGGTATTGTACTTGGACTTGTTTTCGCATATATCTCACGCCCGATATACTTAAAATTTAAAGGACACAGGAAAATCGGGGCATTTGTTGCTACAATGTTTATCGTAATACCGATGATAATCATACTCGGAAGTGGTTTAATTGAAATTATTAACCAGATCACGTGGATTGTGAATAATCAAGCTCAAGTTATTGGAAGTGTGTTCGATTTTATAAGGAATATTGCTTTCCCTGAAAGTGTACATCAGCAACTCCAACAATTTACATGGGATTTTTCGACAATAATATTACCACTTATCGGCAAAATTGGTTTGGTTTCATATGCACAGAGCATCGCAATGTTTTTTGTAAATCTACTGATATCAATAATAGTATGCTTTTTCTTACTTGCAGACGGGGATGGGTTGTATAACGCCATTATTAAATTGACCTCAAAAGATCAACAAAGCATTGTTGAAAGGTACTCATATCATCTTGACATGATACTCAATGGTGTTTTCATTGCCAACGCATACGCGGCACTCTTTGTCAGTATTACATCGCTATTTGTATTCTATGCTTTTGGTTTTCCACACATACTTGCACTGGCAACTCTTATTTTCATTGCATCTATAATCCCGATGTTTGCAGGTTACATGGTAATATTGCCGCTCTCAATTATTCGCTACTTTGACGCAGGATTCCAAAGTGCGGCTTTATTCTTTGTCGTCGCATCGCTTCTGATATATGCACCTCCTGAACTGATTCTTAAACCGTATTATGCAAGTGTAAAATCAAACATACACCCACTTTTATTGATGCTGGCATTTTTGGGCGGTGCTTTCGTAGGCGGAATTGCAGGTCTTTTCGCTGCACCGATACTACTTGGTGCATTGGTTGCTGCATATCGGGTGTATGTGGAACAGATGCAGACCGAAGAGAGTTCGACAATTGCTTGACATGGTGGGTATGATGGTTGAAGACAAAAAGAATATCGGGATTTTGATCGGCAAGTTCATCTGGCTGATCTTTGGATTGGTTATAATAATTACAGTCGGAATGTATCTTTATATTATGATCACGAAGTTGTTTTTCTCATAGTCACATATTCTCAGATTTATGCCTAATGTCCTTTTTTGAAAAAGATTATAAGCAATTGGCATAATTAAGTGCAAACACATTATCCATACAGGTGAAATTATGCAATTATTACTCATCCATTCCGATTATATTGAATACGAAGTCAAAAAGAGCACGCCGGTTGCTGAGAAGATCGAGGAATCACTCAAACAGGGACGACTTGAAGATGCACTTACAGCATTCATGGCTGTTGAAAGTTTTGACGAGTCAAATCCTGCCGATACGATAAGACGTACAGTTGAGGAGATCGAGAAGGTCGCAGCACAGGTCAAAGCCGAACGGTTGATGCTCTATCCTTATGCGCATTTAAGCTCGAATCTTTCATCCCCGAAGGTTGCGATTTCCGTACTGAAAGGTATTGAGGAAGCACTTTCCGGTAAATATGAGGTAATGCGGGCACCTTTTGGATGGTATAAAGCATTCAAGATCAGTTGTAAGGGACATCCGCTTTCCGAACTTTCCCGCTCAATCTTGCCAGAGGGCATGGAGGAGACAAAGGTAATAACATCATGTGCCAAATCTTCGGAAGATACAGATGTGGTATCCGAAGCACTCAAGGCAGAAAGCGTGGCAAAATCATACTGGCATATTCTTACACCTGACGGGGAACTTCACAGCACTGATGATTTTGATCTTTCAGAACATCCAAATCTCCAGAAGTTCGTGGATTACGAGATATCAAAGAATCGTGCGATGGAAAAAGCACCACCACATGTTGAACTTATGCGAAGACTTGAGATCGCTGATTATGAACCTGGGTCGGATTCAGGAAACATGCGTTTCTATCCAAAGGGAAAGTTGATCAAAACACTTATTGAATCTTATGTACTTGACGAATCTTCAAAATTCGGGGCAATGGAAGTCGAGACCCCTATCATGTATGACATGAACCATCCAACCCTCAAGAAATATCTTGATCGGTTCCCAGCTCGTCAATATTCGATCGAATCTGACAAACGCCATCTATTTTTGCGATTTGCGGCATGTTTCGGACAGTTCCTTATGAACCACGACATGACGATCTCCTACAAGAGCTTGCCTCTGAAGATGATCGAACTTACCAGATACAGTTTCAGGAAAGAGCAGCGCGGAGAACTTGTTGGTCTGAGACGGCTTCGTGCGTTCACTATGCCCGATATGCACACATTGTGCACTGATATGGACCAGGCAGTTTCACAGTTCGATGAACAGTATAATATGTGCATCAATGTTCTGGATAAGGTCGGCATAAAACTCGATGATTACGAGGTTGCGATACGCTTTACACGTGACTTTTATGAATCTAACCGCGATTTCATCACCAATCTTGCAAAGACGGTTAATAAACCCGTTCTTATTGAGATGTGGGATACCAGATTCTTTTATTTTGTACTTAAGTTCGAATTCAATTTCGTTGACGCGCTTTCAAAAGCGAGTGCATTGTCAACCGTTCAGATAGATGTTGAGAATGCCGAGCGGTATGACATCAATTATATCAATACGGAAGGTGAGGCTATAAAACCGGTCGTACTCCACTGTTCCCCAAGCGGTGCTATTGAGCGCTGCATCTATGCACTTCTTGAAAAGGAGGCTATGGCTATGGAGGCCGGTGCAGTACCAATGCTGCCTTTGTGGTTATCTCCAACTCAGGTGCGTATAATCCCAATTTCACAGCGACACTTTGAATTTGCAGAACAGGTTTCTGAGCAGTTGAAATGTCGTGCTGATATTGATGACAGGGACGACACTGTTGGTAAGAGAATACGGGATGCTGGCAGGGATTGGATTCCTTATGTTGTCGTTATTGGCGACAAGGAGGTTGAGGATGGCACGATAAATGTGACTATACGGTCAGAATCTCAGCCAAATAAGCCTATGAAGATAGAGATGTCTGCAGAGGACCTCAACGCCCGCATCATGTCAGAGATCGAGGGGTTACCTTATAGAGGACTTGCGCTCTCAAAACTTGTTTCAATGAGACCAAAGTTCATATAGTGAAAGCACGAATATATCTCATGGGAAATCGGGGGGATTTACAGTCTGAATCCTATGTAGAGATATATGTTTCCGGCAGGGTGCAGGGTGTGTATTTTAGGCAGTTTACAAAGAATACTGCCTTAAGTATTGGACTTGTTGGATATGTCCAGAATCTGCCTGATGGAAGAGTAAAGGCAGTTGCAAAAGGTAGCCATGAAAACATCGAACGGTTTGTGAAGCAACTTCGTACCGGTCCGAGAATGGCTAATGTGGAAAGCCTTGATGCTAAGTGGTGTGAATTATCTGATCAATTTGATGATTTTATTATCAAATGATCAATGAAAAAATCCTCGCTATGTTCGGGTTAACTCGCACTATATATTTATAACATATATATTATATATAAAATAAAAATTTACATTAATTATATATAAATGTAACATATATTACAATCAAATGGGTGTTCTTAATGAGAATTCCAAAAGGTAAATTGGTAAAGACATATCCGAAAAAATCAGAATATACAATTGTAATCAAACAATTGAAAGCTGATAAATTTAATGGTTACCTACTTGTAAATACACCAATCGATGGTATTGATGCTAAGGGGTATCTGGTTTTTGAAGGTGGGGTGCCAATATTTGCATATTATGAACACGAGGATGTTCTTAAGGGTGATCATGCCATAAAGATGAGCGCAGCCAATTTTACAACTAATGACTCGGTTTTGGAATTTCATGAACTATCAAAACACCAGATAGACATTTGTAAATTGTATATCAATTGTATGAATGATACCGGGGCGAAGATCAATGAAATTGATATAAATAAAAAATTTGAATTGCCTATATCTTCTAAAGAATCTTTTTGTGATAAAACCAGTAGTGCGCCAAATAAATCAATATGCAATTTATGTAATGATCAATGTGTATCATCGATTGCTGACCCGGAACGCCTGACACTTAAAAACGACTCTGTGGTACTTGATATTATAAATAATATCAATATTAATTCAGAAAATGAACTTGACGCGTTTCTGAAGGAAAAAATGAGATTATTTAAAGAACAATCAAGTGTAATGCTGGATTGTATGGGGCTTGGCCACATGAAAAAAGTAGAATGAGCCTTGTGATCACGCGATTTTGATATGTATATTTTACTCTTATTGAATACCTTTAAAAGTCATGTCGTCAATACTTGCAATCAATGACTGATATTATTATTGTTCGATATGGTGAGCTGGCCCTGAAAAGCACCGGTGTCCGGAACTGGTATGAGAGGAAACTTGTCCAAAACATAGCAGCGATGCTTAAATTCAGGGGTATGGGATCTTCACAGATAAAGCGTGAATGGGGACGTATTTTTGTTCATACGACAAACCCGGAAGCAGCCGGAATTGTCGCTGATGTTTTTGGTGTTGTATCGACTTCACCTGCCATATCAAGCAACGCAACGCTTGGGGATGCAGCGAAAGTATGTGCTGACATTGGTGCTGGCATGATAAATGATGGCGAATCTTTTGCGATCCGCACACGTCGGACCGGAAATCATAGTTTTTCATCTCGCGACATTGGTATTAAATGTGGGGATGCAGTTTGGGAGCGTCTGGTATCTATTGGTCAGAGTCCATCTGTGAACCTTACTGATCCTGATAAGGAAATTTTTGTTGAGATGCGACAGAGCAGGGCGTATATTTACACTACAAAATCCAAAGGTGTTGGCGGATTCCCACTTGGTACACAGGGTAAAATGGTTGCACTGGTGTCAGGAGGTATCGATTCTCCTGTTTCTGCATGGCTTATGATGAAACGTGGTGTTGAGATTATTCCTGTTTATTGTAATAACGAGCCATTCTCTGACGAGACCACACGTGAGAGGGCAATGGATTGCATAAAGGTTCTTGCAGACTGGGCACCGGGGCATCCCATGAAAGTGTATGAGGTCCCACATGGTGATAGTCTAACAGCGTTTCTGACAGATTGTGAATACAAGAACACATGCTTGATGTGTCGCCGTACTATGTATCGTGAAGCATTTGAGATTATGAAAAAGGAAGGCGCAAGCGGTATTATCACTGGTGCATCACTCGGACAGGTTGCATCCCAGACATCTGCAAATATGTATGCAGAGGTGTATGGTCTTGGTATTCCTTTGTATCATCCGTTAATAGGGCATGACAAGACAGAGATAATTGACATTGCCAATCGTATCGGCACCTTCAATTCATCCATTAAGCCGGCTACATGCTGCACTGCTGTGCCTGATTTCCCGGAAGTTAAAGCAAAGGTTGATGCACTTGCACTTGAAGAGAAAAAAGTAGATATCGATGATCTTGTATCGTATTCCGTGTCAAATGCAAAAGTAATTATTATCGATAGTCTATCGAGTATTTCCGATCAAAATAACGATGGTAAATAACATTAGTGTTTTTGTTTAGATAGTGCAACGTTGTGGCGCAGAATGTTTAATGAGTTCATGATAAAAACGATTCTACCACCCGCGCAAGAG